>JAURQB010000168.1 GCA_030836365.1 Bdellovibrionota bacterium
GAGAGTAAAAACATTAATCGGGGAGATAAGGTTATTTTATTTGAGAAACCAACTCCCGGCCTTTACGGATTTATTATTGGCGCTCTTGCGCGTGGGGTGAAGCTCATGATCATCGAGCCTTGGATGCCAGGGGCCCATTTTGATTATCTGATTAAAAAGCATCAACCAAAGGCAATCCTCTCTGGAATTTTGGGAAGAGGGTTTTTACTAAAATCTAAAGAAGTAGCGCAGATTCCTGTTCGGTTGACGATTAAAAAAATGAAAGAAGCTGATGCAGAAAACCTTAATGTTGCTAATGTTAGCTTTACTGACGAAGCCATCTTAACTTTTACTTCTGGAAGTAGTGGCCGGCCAAAAGGTGTTCACCGTAAGCACGGTTATTTAATTGATCAACGAGCAACGTTAAAGAAATATCTTCACTATGAAAATCTAGAGAAGCTTGATTTAACGGTTTTTACTAATCTTGTTTTGTTAAATCTGATTCTAGGCAAGGGGAGTTTGGTCATCGACTCTAAGTGGAAAAAAGAGATGATTCAAGATTTGGATTATTTACCACAAGATATTCAAGTGGACACCATTGCAACAGGGCCTAAGTTTTTAGAGCTATTAACAAAGTACACGAAAAATATCTCTCTTAACTCTTTTCATTTGGGTGGTGCCCTTGGTGATATTGAGCATTATGAAAAGGCAATGAAGCGCTGGCCAGAGGCTTCATTTACCCACGTTTACGGTTCAACTGAAGCGGAGCCAGTCGCGTTTTGTGATTTAAAAGAATCTATTAAAAAATCGAAAGAAAAAAATTATGCTCAAACTCTTTATTTAGGTAAACCAATTGAAGAGATCTCTTTACAAGAAAGAGAGGGGACACTTTGGGTCTCTGGAATACACGTTTCACCAATGTATGAAAATGATCCTAATGCCAACGAAAAAAATAAGTGGACGGATGAAACCGGTAAGCTTTGGCACAATATGGGAGATCAAATTATCCAACAAGGCGGAGGTCTTTGGTATCACGGTCGAGATTTTCAAGCGGCAAGTGAGTTTGAGCTCGAGCAAGCTGTCTATTCCCTTACAGGAAAAACGGCAAGTTTTGTTAAAAAAGAGGATGAACGTTTTCACTTATACGGAGAGCTTAGTGACGAAGAAATTACACAAGTAATGCGTGCCTATCCAACAATAAATCAAGTAACTAAATTAAAAATTCAACGTGACCCGCGCCACCGTGCTCGGATCGATCGTATAAAGAGTTTATCAAAAGGATTTTATATGAAAAATATTATGCAATTTATGAAAGAACGTGTGCCTGTTATTGCAAACCTTATTTTGGCCCTTGGAATGATTTTTTCGGTCGCAGCGGTGATGGGAGTTACTCCAGGAGTAAAAGAATCTATTTTTATTGGTGCTGCTTTGTTAATTTTTATTACTGAACTTCGTTTTATGGATGAGCTTAAAGATTACGCGAAAGATAAAATCGCTCATCCCGATCGTCCATTACCGCGAGGGCTAGTGACAAAAGATCAGGTAAACTTTTTAATTAAACTCACTTTCGGTCTTCTTCTCGTTTGCGTCGCTTTAAGTTACCTTCTTTTTAATGTCATGGCCGGCCATTATTTACTCCTAACGAGCGTGTGGTTGTATTTAATGTACGTTGAATTCTTTATAGGTGAATCTCTTAGTAAATCGCCGCTTCTTTACGCAATTACTCATCAGGTTATTATCATTCCGGCATGTCTTTTTACTTTTTCCGTTTTTGGTTTAGAGACGATCACTACACCTGTGATTGGTTTTTGCTTATTGGTTTTGAGTAGTTTTTTTACTTTTGAAGTAGGGCGAAAAATGGATCCTGAGGCGAACCCTATTCTTGGCACCTATCTTGTTCACTATGGAAAAATAAAAACGAATCTTCTTATTACAATTCTTGCGGCGATTGGGCTTTATGGCACAGTTTTACTAGATAAGGTTTATTGGTGGGGAATGGCGCCATTTATTTTGACTGTTGCGACTCAGGCACGGATTTGGTTTCAGACGATGCGTTTTAAAGATCTTGAAGGAATGATTGCTTTGAATCTTATTTTTAACATGTGGCTAATGGCCATTGCGGGGTGGGTTTCTTAATGAGCTTAATACTAAATAATGATTCCTGCCTTCAGGACTACCAGACTCTTGGTGGTGGGAAAGCCTATAATTTAAAGCGCATGGTGGATGCTCAGATTCCTGTGCCGGAATTTATCGTGGTGAGCAACACCTTCTTGCTCAACTATAAAAAAGAGATTAATTTTTCAAGCCTTTTAGGGGAGCTTACTTCTCCTCAATTGGATGCCATTCGGGTAGAGAAAATCTTTAGAGATCACCCAATGTCTTTATCTCTTGTTGAAGAGTTAAAAATACAATTAAGCGCAAATAACCTAGACGGCGTGGAAGTTGCTGTGCGCTCTTCTGGTCTAGATGAAGATTCTAAAGACCACAGTTTTGCCGGAATGTTTTCAAGCTTTCTTCACCAGCAAACAATTTCTCAAATTGAAGCCTCCATCCGGGAATGCTGGGCAAGTGCTTATAGCGAGCGCTGCTTGGAGTATCGTCTAAAAAATAATTTATCCACGGCCGATATTGGTATGGGCGTTGTGATTCAAAAAATGGCCCAGTCAACTGTTTCTGGTGTTATGTTTACAAGAAATCCAATTGATCAAATCAATCACGAGTCAGTTATTGTTGAAGCGTTATATGGACAATGTGAAGGCCTTGTTTCTGGCGAGCTAGAGGCGGATCATTATGTTGTTAATAGAAAAACCGAAAAATATGAGTTCACTCTCGCAGAAAAAATAGAAAAATTTCAACGGGCAAGCGTAGGACATGGACTAGAAAAAGTTTCTCTTGATGAAGCATTAAAAAATACTCAAACTTTAGAGGATAAAAAAATCAGTGAACTTCTCAGTCTGGCAAAAAATATTGAGACTTGGTTCAACTCGCCGATGGATATTGAGTGGGCTTATGAACATGAGAAGCTTTATGTTGTTCAGATGAGACCTATTACAACACTGCCTCCACTTAGTTTTTATAATGCTCTTATAAATGGAGATCAAGCAACTCTTTGGGATAATAGTAATATTGTCGAGAGTTTTGCCGGAGTGACAACGCCACTGACTTTCTCCCTAACCAAAGAAGCTTATGCGGTAGTTTATCAGGTTACGTCTCGAGTTGTCGGTGTTCCTGAAAAAGTGATTGCTCAATTTGGAAGCAGTTATGAAAATATGCTAGGTTTAATTCGAGGACGAGTTTATTACAATCTAATCAATTGGTATAAACTCCTTCTGATGATTCCTGGCTTTGGTAGTAATCAAGGTTTTATGGAAACGATGATGGGAGTTAAAGAAGAGCTAACACCTTCCCAGCAAGAGCTTTTCCATTTTCTCGATCAAGCACCAAAATATAGTCCATTAAAACGAATACAAGTTCTTTGTGGTCTGATTTGGAAATTTATTCGGATTAAAAGTGTGACGAGTGAATTCACGGATAACTTCAATCAAATGTACAGCGAGTACTTTCAAATTGATTTTGAAAAAAAATCATTACGAGAATTAAAAAGTTTATTTGAGCGTTGGACTCAGCGAATTACGTATCAATGGAAGGCCCCAATCATTAATGATTTTCTTGTTATGGTGGCGTTTGGCACGCTAAAAAAGTTAACGGAAAAGTGGGTTGCGTCTGAAACACCAAATCTTCAAAATGATCTTCTATGTGGGCAAGGAGAAATTGACTCGACTTTACCAACAATCACGCTGATGAAGCTGGCAAAAGGGTACGACGAGAGCGAGGAGATAAAAAATCTTTTAAGTTCTAAAAGTAATGAAGA
>JAURQB010000169.1 GCA_030836365.1 Bdellovibrionota bacterium
ATTACAATCAAGATGATGAAATTGGAGAGATCGCTAAAGAGATGAATAAAATGATTCATTCCTTTAAAACTTTTGATGAACTTCGAACAGACAGAATATCGGTTGAAAATAGAAAGTTTGACGCACTGGCAAATATGACGAAGAGGCCAGTGTTGGTTGCTAATGCAGAGCAAGAGCTTATCTACATGAACAACAAAATGTATTCGATCCTACAAGTTCAGTCCGATGATGTCCTTGGCAAGGAAATGGAAGAAACCACTATTCCGGTGACGATTAAGGGAGCTTTTGAATTGGCAATTAAGCGTCGATCGAAAATCGAGAACACTGAAGTGAAGATTTTGGCTAAAATAGAGACTGAACTGAATGCAGAAGCTGGACAAGGCGCAGATTCAATGCAAATAAATGAGTCAGGAGAGCCAATTTCTACCGAAGAGGAAGAGGGCGAGGTCATTTTCAATGGATACGCCAACGTTATTCCTGTTAGGGGAAAAGATAGTTCTCTAGACTACTACCTTATGGTACTGTCCACAGAAGTATTTGTTTAAAACTCCTCCCTGCGAGACCCCTATATGGACCAAAAATTAATTCGAAACTTTTCTATTATTGCGCATATTGATCATGGTAAATCAACGCTGGCCGACAGGCTTCTTGAAATGTCTGGCTCCGTGTCAGACCGTGAGAAAAAAGATCGCCTCCTCGACAATATGGACATTGAAAAAGAGCGCGGGATCACGATTAAGGCGCAAACAGTTCGTTTGTACTACAACGCAAAAGATGGCAACCGCTATATGTTTAACCTAATTGATACTCCAGGGCACGTGGATTTTAGCTACGAGGTTTCTAGATCTCTCGCATCATGTGATGGAGCGCTTTTAGTTGTTGATGCCTCTCAAGGTGTTGAGGCGCAAACGCTCGCAAACGTTTATATGGCGATTGATAATGATTTAGAAATTTTGCCGGTACTTAATAAAGTGGATTTACCACATGCTGATTGCGATAAAGTTCGAACAGAAATTGAAGATGTTATTGGGATTGATACTTTTGACTGTGGAGAGATCTCTGCAAAAACAGGCTTAGGAATTGATGATCTATTTGAAAAAATTGTTAAAGTAATTCCACCTCCAGCGGGAGAAATTGAAGCACCACTTCAGGGACTTATTTTTGATTCCTGGTTTGATCCTTACCAAGGGGTCGTTATTTTGGTGAGAGTTGTTCAAGGTTCATTAAAAAAACGAGATAAAGTTTATTTAAAGCATAGTGATCGCGAGTATGAAATATTAAAAGTCGCGGTTAATGCACCATTTTTTACTGAAGTTGATGGCCTTCATGCAGGTGAAGTTGGAATGCTTATCTGTGGTATCAAAACTATTCGTGACGTTAAAATCGGTGATACAATTGTTGAGCATAAAAAGAAAGATACCCCAAACCTTTCAGGTTATGAGGAAGTAAAGCCAATGGTTTTTTGTGGGGTGTTTCCTGTTGATTCTCCAGATTATGAAATCTTAAAAGAGTCTCTGGAGAAGCTCGCACTAAATGATTCAAGTTTTACTTATGAGCCTGAAACCTCTGGAGCTCTTGGACTTGGTTTTAGATGTGGATTTCTTGGTCTGCTCCATATGAATATTATTCAAGAGCGACTAGAGCGTGAATTTGAGTTAAATTTAATTTCTACTGCTCCCAGTGTTAGTTATCAAGTCGTGATGGAAGATGGAGAAATTATTGATGTAGACAATCCATCAGATCTTCCCGATTCATCCCTTTACACTGAAATTAAAGAACCAATTGTTGAGCTAAGTATTCACGTTCCGAATGATTTTGTCGGCGCGATTATTAAGTTGTGTGAGCAACGTCGTGGACGTCAAAAAGAAATTAGGTATATCACTGAAGAGCGAGTGCAGATTATTTATGATCTTCCATTAAGTGAAATGGTGTTTGATTTTTATGACAAACTTAAAGGCATGTCTAAAGGCTACGCCTCGATGGACTATGAATTTAGAGATTTTGAGGCATCAGATCTTGTAAAAGTTGATATTCTTATTAATGGCGATAAAGTTGATGCTCTTAGCATGATTTGTCACCGTTCGACTTCATATTATAAGGGCCGAGACCTAACTCAAAAACTTCAAAAAATTATTAATCGCCAGCAATTTGATGTTGCGATTCAAGCTGCTATCGGCGCAAAAATTCTTTCAAGAGAAACAGTTAAAGCTCTGAGAAAAAATGTTTTGGCCAAGTGTTATGGTGGTGATATTTCCCGAAAAAGAAAACTTTTAGAGAAGCAAAAAGAAGGGAAAAAACGGATGAAAGTTGTCGGGAATGTTGAGCTTCCTCAGGAAGCATTTTTGGCGGTATTAAAAGTTGATGAGTAACATTTACCTTAGTAATTATTAGCAAAAACTAACCTCTTTCGGCATAATATGAACATGAAAGAACAAATTTTTGATCACCTGAATACCGCACTTAAAATTTATACTGATAATGAATATAGAGATGTTCTAATTACGGCGAAGAACGATTTTTTCAAAATCACTGGTAACCTTAACGAGGATGATGATGACTACGATCTCCGTATGCATTCATTTAATGACTGGTATTTAATGCAGTATAGCTTATCTGATGTAAAGCGAACTCCAATGGCCGATTACATTTTTTCACAGGGTGTCGAAGAGAACGTCGCAAAAGTGCTGCTTAGTTACAAGCATTCGTTATTTCAATTCACAGGTGAAAAGAGAAATGGAGTTACTCTTTTTAGAAATTTACGGGACGAAAAAAATATGGCCGTGAAGGATAAAGCGATTGCTCCAATGTTTGTGAAAGGTGATATTTTTTTGGCCCGTTATTTTGAGATTGAGAGTGAAGTCGTTTTTATGCCCGGGCTTTGTGTTCTTCCACGAGAAGTTAAAAATCCAGTGGTAAAAGAGATGGTAAAGATGAAAAGTCGACAATCCAAGAGAGATGAGCAAAGCTTGATGCTTAAGATTGAGTACTTAAAAACGAAAAGTTTAAGGTATTCACACCTAGCGCTTGAGAAGATCTTCTCTTTCTAAGCAGGCTCTGCTTGATCAGTGTGAGCTACTTTTTTTTTTCCAAGTATCAGGTAAGGAAAAATTCCAAGAAGGTTTATTGTCAGCATTGTTATCCAAAAAACATTAAATAAATCTGCTCCATTATTAATTTGAAGAAATTGAAAAAGTTTATCAAAAGCAACGTGTCCAACACCCATTCCTCCGGGGGCCAGCGGAATGGCGGTAACGATCATGCCAATAGGGACAAATGTGTAAATATCTTGGATTTTTACTGCACCATTGATAAGCGGAGAGGTAATTATATAAAATGCAGATAGACCTAAAATTTGACCAGTTATAGAGATGCCAATACTTTTGAAAAATACACTCTTATTTTGTCCGATCGCCCAAAAGCACTCAAATAAGTGAGAGATTTGTGTGCCAATTTTTGGGACTTTATTGACAAGAGAAATGATACTTTTTTGGATTTTTTGAGAGGCAAATAGAGTAGAGATAAAAAGAAAGACTCCAATCAGTAACAGTAAATTTAGATGGACGACATTTTTTACCTCCCCATTGATCGAAGATAAATATTGGTATCTTGCCATTGAGATTATTCCAGTAATGAGAATCAATGCAATGAGACCATAGATTCGGTCCATTAAAACGGTTAGAAACATTGAGGTTTTTGTTAGAGATTCATCAATTTTTTTTAAGTAGACCATTTTAACGAGATCACCAGATACAGCTCCAGGAAGTACCGTATTAAAAAACATCCCAACCCAAGTAATCATGATGACAAATAGGGATGGGACATGTTCTTTCGTTTGTGTAGAGAGAATCATTTTCCATCTTATTGCGTTGATGGTGCACTGAGACAGAATCATGAAAAAGCCAAGTGTATAATAAACAGGGTTATTAAGTGATTTTAGGATTAGTTTAAAATCAAGTTTTCCATTTGATACGAGATAGGCTAATAAACCTGCGGCGACTGATAGTTTTAGGATTGTTTTTATCATGAAAAAATCTTCCAGTTGTTTGTTGAGGTATTATATTTTACCCTATTGGGGATAAAAAATAGAGAGGAATTAAATGCTAAAAGTAACTATGCTAGGAACTGGATATGTTGGACTTGTCTCGGGAACATGCTTTGCGGAGCTTGGGCACCAAGTAACATGCTTAGATATTGATTCAAAGAAAATAGGTTTACTCAAAGCAGGCCAGAGTCCAATTTATGAACCAGGTTTAAGTGATTTGCTAAAGAGAAATATTCAAGCAGAACGCCTTCACTTCACGCTTGATAAATCCTCGATTAATGGAGCCGACTTAGTTTTTCTTGCCGTGGGAACACCGACGGGAGATCAAGGCGAGGCAAACCTTCAATATATATTTGAAGCAGCTAAAGATGTTGCCGAAAACCTAGATGATGGTTGTACTGTTGTTGTCAAATCAACTGTGCCAGTTGGTACTTTTTCAAAAATTAAAAAAATCATGAAGCAACATACAACAAAGAAGTTTGATATTGTTTCGAACCCCGAATTTTTAAAAGAGGGAGCAGCAATAGAGGACTTTATGAAACCTGACCGTATTGTTGTAGGGCATGATGGTGAAGATAGTTTGGAGAAAATGCGTGAGCTCTATCGTCCTATCACGGATAATGGTTATCCTCTTTATGAGATGAGCAATAGTTCTGCCGAAATGGCAAAATATGCAGCAAACTGTTTTCTTGCGACAAAGATTTCGTTTATCAATGAAATTGCAAATCTCTGTGATCGAGTAGGTGCAAATATAGATGAAGTTCGCCAAGGAATTATCTCCGATCCGCGAATTGGAAAATATTTTTTAAACCCAGGAGCTGGTTACGGTGGAAGTTGTTTTCCTAAAGATGTGAAGGCGCTAATTCACCTAGCAAAAGAAAATGAAATTGATTTTAAAATAGTTCAAGCAGCAGATGATGTTAATGATGTTCAGCGAGAATTGATCGCGAAAAAGGTCGTAGATCACTTTGGCGGAGATCTCACTGGTAAAAAAATTGCGTTGTGGGGATTAGCATTTAAGCCGGAAACAGATGATATTAGAGAAGCGCCAGCGATGTATATAATGGAGTTATTAGTAAGCAAGGGAGCTACCGTTACAGGTTATGACCCAATTGCTAATGATAATTTTCAAGCTTGGGTCGATTCTCGTCCTCATTTTTCTGGAAAAGTTCAAATTCTAAACAAGAAAATGGATTGTGTTGAAGGTGCGGATGCGATGATTCTTGTCACGGACTGGAGTGAATTTAAAGCACCAAACCTAGATAGAATGAAAGATAACATGAGAGAGACAAAAATTTTTGATGCACGAAACATATATGTGAGAGATGTACTTGAGAAAAAAGGGTTTTTCTACCAAGGGATTGGCCGAGGATAACTTTCAATGAAAGTTGCTCTCATTCAATTAAATTCGAAATTAGATTTTAAGTATAACCTACATGTCATCAGGGAATATTTAAGCGAGGCAAAAAAAGAAAAAGCCCAAATCGCATTTTTACCTGAATGTTTTTACTCCATGTCGGACGGAGTTAATCCAACACCTCATCTTGTTTCAAATGGCAACGAACACGAAGAAAACATTAAATCTCTCGCTAGGGATTTTGGGGTTAATCTTTTTGGTGGTAGCGTTGCTTACAAAGAGGGTAATAAAATTTTTAATCGCGCCTATAACATCTCACGAACAGGAGAGGTGTTGTCCGTATACGATAAGATAAATTTGTTTGCTTGCGATTTTTATCAACACGGTAAAATAGTAAAGGAAGTTAGAGAGTCCAACATTTATTCTTCCGGACAAGATGTTAATACTTTTGATTTTCAAAAGTATCGATTTGGTAACACTATTTGCTTTGATATTAGATTTCCCAATATATTTGATTCACTGATGAAAAAAAATGTCGATGTAATCACTATTCCTTCTGCTTTTACTCGAAAAACGGGAGAGCTTCACTGGCATATTCTCAATCGCGCGCGTGCGATTGAAACACAGAGCTTTATTATCTCAGCGGCACAAGTAGGAGAGCATAATGATCAGGTAAGCACTTATGGACACAGCCTTATTGTCGATCCTTGGGGAGATGTGTTGCTTGATTTAGGTGGAAAAAATTCATCTATTGGTTTTGTGACGCTAAATTTTGATAAAATAACCTCTGTGAGAAACTCCATAAAGGTTAGATAAGTTGAAAAAGAAAATTTTAGCGATAGATGATAGTGAAGATATTCGTATGCTCTTGCGACATATTTTAAGTGAGGAATATGATCTTATCACAGAGGCAACTGGTGAATTTGGTTTAAAAAGTGCTCTTGTTTTCAAGCCAGACTTAATTATATTAGATCTTGGTTTGCCTGAGATGGATGGTTTTGAGCTATGCAATCGTTTTCGTTCTCTACCTGACCTAGAAGAAGTTCCCATTATTATTCTCTCTGGTCAAAAAGGGCCCGAGGTGCATACAAAGGCATATACATTAGGTGCTGATAATTTTATTGAAAAACCATTTAACCATGATGAGCTTCAGGCGTTAATTAAGTCAAAGCTCCGATTAGGTGGGAGCACAACGAGAAAAAATCTAGGTGATGTAACCATCGATTTAAAAAAAGGTTCGGCGTATTACAAGGGTGATAAACTCGATTTAACGCCAAAAGAATTCAAAATATTAGCGGTGTTATCATTAAAGGTTGGTCAAGTGACGAGTCGAGAAGAAATCTTTAAAAAGGTTTGGGAGAAGACTCATGTTTCAGATAGGGTAATTGATAATCACGTAACGGCCTTAAGAAAAAAAATGATGAATACCGGCGTTCTTATTGAATCTATTTACGCTGAAGGTTATAAAATTTCAATTGTTGGACAGTAATCCTAGTAAAGAGAGCTCAAGGTTTTGAGGTTATTATTGTCGATATTAAGTTGATAAATTAGGTAATTCATCAACTGCTTCACTTGCGCTGAATTTATTTTTAATTTATCCATTCCAGAATTAAAATTTTTCCACGGTAAATTTTTTGATAAGCCCAATGTAAGTCTTAAATGCTCACTATCTAAGCTTTCGCCTTCAGGGAGAGGGCAGCTGCCGCAGGTAAATCCACTTTTTTCCAAATCAAAAAAACTAGGCGCATATTTTATCAGAATGTTTTCGCAATCAGCACAGTGCTCTATTTGAGGGAAAACACCAAAGTCGGCCATGAACTTCCCAACAAAAAAACTAATAAAGTGATAGTCGTGCTGTGGAATTTTATTATTTTCTAAGTAAAAGATTCCGTTGCTTAGTACGTTGAAAAGACCTGCGTACTGAGAGTCATTATCATTTAATAAGTCTTCTTGAGGGATCGCTGTTTGAGAACTAATTTCACAAATAAGGCTCAGTAAAACAAAACGCCAATAGTCGTATCTGATTTTTTCATGAGACCATTTGAGTGTCCATTCTTTAGTTTGAATAAGATCTCCCTTGATGGGCGTTTTAAAAGAGACAGAGTAAAGCTTTCCAATTTCTAGGTTGTTGGGTTTAACTTTTTTTCCTCCGCCCATACCGCCAAAAAATAATACACCTTGTTTTTTTCCATTGCGTAGGATGAGGTCACCAATCAGGTGACGATCTTGAAATGGTGTTTTTCTAACAAGGATGCCTTCAATCATTCGGTAAATCCCTAAAGGTTCTGAGAAACAAATATTGCATTAATTTTTTTATTGAGCAAATTGAAATACGGAAATGGGGAAAAGGTTGAAAAGCTGAATAGATGTCAATCGAGGAGGAGCTTAAATTTAAACTAGTAACGATTTCATTCAATTCGCAAGGTGCTTCGATTAATTGCTCCGTAGAAGTGATTAGATATTCCTGGGAACTAATCTTGGGCAGATATTTGATCATAAAACTTGGTACTTGAATTGATTGATAATGTTGTATTTCTTTATCAATGATTTGTGTCCAGTTGAAAACTTTTTGCAGTAAATAATTAGACTGTTCATTCTGCTTATTGAGAAAGATAAATATTGAAGATTGAATTTTTTCGAGCTTTCTTAGTGTCTCAATTGATTGTTGGCCAAGCTGCTGATCAACGACGATAACACCTTGGTAAGTATCCACTTGTTGAGTTTTTTTAAGTTGGAGAAGTGATATTTTCGAGATGCCTTTAGAATGAAGAATTAGTAGAAGTAGGTCTAAATTGTGCGAAATAAGGTAATAACAATTCATATGTTACGAGCAGCAAATTTAGTTCTTTATGAAGTCTTCTAAGTGGCTGAAATCACTTAATTGCCAGCCATGTATTTTTTCAATTAATCTTTATCATCTGTAAGACTTTAGGTAGAGCTGTTTGCGTGAATAATTTAGTGCTTTCAGATTTAAATACCAAGCGATTGAGCGAATCTCTTTTTGAAGTCACATCACCTCAAGTGGAGAGACATCTAACTCACGTGCTGAAAATTGAACAAAAAGAAGATGCAACGGTGAGTGTCGTCCTACCAGGCGAAGGCCGAGGTCTTGCCGTCGTTCGTAGGGCCAAAAGTGGTGAATTATTAGTTAGGGTAAAAGAGCTTGTTGAAACAAGAAAGCGCAATGTTCACCTGGCAATTGCGACGACAAGGCCATTAATGGCCAAAAGAATATTTGAGCACGCGACAACTTTAGGTGCCGCTAGTTTTAATTTTTTCAAAGCTGAGTTGAGTGAAAAAAGTTACTCCGACTCTAAGGTTTATACAAATGAAATTGCTCGGCAACATATTCAAAAAGGAATGGAGCAATGCTCTCAATTCTCAAGCGTACCATCCACAAACATCGATCTGAATTTGGAAGCCGTTATTAATAGATTTTCGAGCAAAAAGGTAAAAATGTTTTGGTTAGATGCCAACGCAAAAAACCTGTTTTCTAAAGAAGCTATACAGCAAGAAATAGTTTTATTTATCGGACCAGAGCGTGGCTGGACAAAACAAGAAATAGAATTATTAAACGCTCGTGGTATTATGGGAATAAAGTTAAGTAATTCTGTCATGCGAGTTGAGTTTGCTGTAAATGCAGCTTTTTCTCAATTGGAATATATCGCAGCCTCATGCGAGCTTAGGTAACTTGTAAATTAATATGAGAAGGTAAAATGTTTAGCGCCATAAAATTTTCAAAAAAAATTCTCCCATATGTAAAAGAAGAAAAAACGAAAGTCATTGTTGCGATTTTTTTCTCTTTTGTCTTGGCGGGCCTTAAGGGAATGCAAGCTTATTTAGTTAAGCCAATCTTTGACCGTGGATTAAGACCTGATTCGAGCATAGATGAAAACCTTTTTCTTGTCGGTCAATTACTATTAATTGTTGTAATTAATTTTCCGGCCAGGTTTTTTCATTTCTACTGGATTCGATATGTCGTTGATCGAGCAACCTGTAAAATCAGGCGCGACATGTATAAAAAGCTTCAACATATTCCATTGAGTTTTTTTTCTGAATCTAAGCAAGGTGAGCTCGTTTCTAGTTTGCTGAATGACACGTTAACATTCTCACACGGTTTTCGGGCAGTCATCGATCTCATTCGCGAACCAATTACTGCAATTGTGATGCTTTCTCTGGCCTTTTCTAGAGATTGGCAACTTACTTTAGTTATCTTTGCCGCAGCTCCACTGTTCATTCTTATTTTTAATCGTTCTGGTTTTCTCGTTCGCAATCAACAACAAGTTGTTCAAGAAAAAATTGCGCATATGACTCACGTTGTGAGTGAGGGAGTCGTTGGACAAAAAATTTCAAAATCTTTTAATCTTCAAAACTATGTACTTAATCGCTTTAATGACTCGCAAGAAAATTTTTTTAATGCGCAAATGAAAACGGCCAAAACTGAAGAAATTGCACACCCTATGGTTGAGTTTGTAGGAGGACTCGCTTTTAGTGGAATAATTTTATTTGCTCACTACAGAATACAAAGTGGAGAAATGACGACAGGGGATTTTGTCAGTTTTATCACGGCAATGGCATTATTTATGGACCCTATTCGTAAATATTCACAAGCAAACGTTAAACTCAACCAAGCGAGAGCTGCGAGTGGGCGGATTTTTAAATTATTAGATGAGAAAGAAGAGCCTGATTATGGAGAAATAAATGTCTCTCAGTTAAACTCTAATATTATAGTTAATGAATTAAATTTTTCTTACAATCCAGAAAGAACCATTTTAAATAATATTAGTCTTGAGATTAAGGCCGGCGAAAAAATAGCGTTTGTTGGACTTTCAGGATCAGGTAAATCAACTCTGATCAATTTACTTCTTGGTCTCTATGAAGTGCCCAAGCAAAAAATAATGATTGATGGCCATGATCTCAACAATATTAATAAAACATCTCTTCGAAATTTATTTTCTCTCGTCAGCCAAGATATTTTTCTTTTTAATGATACAATTGAAGAGAACCTCTCGGTTGGTCAAAATTTATCTAAAGATGAAATGAACAATGCGCTTGAAGTTGCCTACGCTCACGAGTTTGTGTCTAAGCTCCCAGACGGACTTCAAACAAATATTGGAGACAGTGGCTTAAAACTCTCAGGCGGCCAACGTCAGAGACTAACAATCGCGCGCGCCTTTCTCCGAAATAGCCCTATTTTACTTTTCGACGAGGCTACCTCTGCACTAGATAATGAATCAGAGAAAATGGTTCAGCGTGCGCTTGAGCGCCTAAGTGCGAATAAAACGGTTATTGCTGTGGCCCATCGGCTTTCGACTATTCAAGACTACGATAAAATATACGTGTTTGATGAAGGGCAAATTGTTGAAAGTGGCACTCATGAGGAGCTAATTCAGCAAGGTGGTAACTACTTTAAGCTTTATGAGCTCTCAAAAAAAGTTGGCACGAACGCCTAAAAGTTGTAATTAATTATGCACGTTTTTAAACTCCAAAAGAGGTTCCTATGTCAGAAGAAAATCTAAAATCAATGAATGATCTTGTTGCTATGTGTAAAAGGCGAGGCTTTATTTTTCAAAGCTCCGAAATTTACGGTGGCCAGGGTGGATTTTGGGATTATGGGCCACTTGGTGTTGAATTAAAAATGAATGTGAAAAATCGTTGGTGGCGTGCGATGACGTTAAGGCGCAATGTTGTTGGTGTTGACTCGGCGATTATTATGCACCCAGAGACATGGAAAGCAAGTGGGCATGTAGACGGATTTATTGATCCATTGGTTGACTGTAAAAATTGTAAAGCTCGTTTTCGTGCCGACCAAATTGACTTAAGTGCTAGTTGTACAAATTGTGGTGAATCCGGAACTTTTACTGAACCACGTGATTTTAATCTTATGTTTAAAACCCAAATTGGCCCTGTTGAAGACTCTGCTGCAACTGCCTATCTCAGGCCAGAGACCGCGCAAGGAATTTTTGTAAACTTTAATAATGTTCAAGGAACGATGAGACAAAAGCTCCCATTTGGAATTGCTCAGATAGGAAAAGCTTTTAGAAACGAGATTACTCCAGGGAACTTTATTTTCCGCCAGCGTGAGTTCGAGCAAATGGAAATGCAATACTTTGTTAAACCTGGCGTGCAAATGGAAGCAATGGAAGAGTGGAAGCAAGCACGTTGGAAATGGCACCTTGATAATGGTTTGAGATCAGACCATCTTCAGTGGGAACCACATGGCCCAGACAATCTTGCTCATTATGCGGACGCAGCGACTGATATTGAGTACAAATTTCCTCACGGCTGGGGAGAGATGGAAGGAATTCACTCAAGAACTGATTTTGATTTAAGTCAGCATCAACAATTCTCAGGTAAAAACCTAAATTATGTTGATCAACTGGATGGAAATAAAAAGTATATCCCATACGTTATTGAAACCTCTGTCGGCCTTGATCGAACAATATTGGCATTAATGTGCGATGCTTACCGATTAGAAAATGCAGGTGATAAGGAAAATGAACGCGTGGTGATGAAATTTCATCCAAAAATTGCGCCGATCAAGTTTGCCGTGATGCCATTGATGAAAAAGCCTCAGTTAGAAGAGGTGGCAACCAAGCTTTTTGCAGATCTTCAAGAGAATTACCTTGGAGAGTATGATGTGGCCGGATCAATTGGTAAGCGTTACCGAAGACAAGACGAAATTGGTACACCATTTTGCTTAACCGTTGATTTTGATTCTTTAGAAGATAACTCGGTTACTGTTCGTGATAGAGACACAATGACTCAAGAAAGAATTTCCTTGGATAAGGTAAAATCCTATCTAGCTGAACGTCTCTAAATCATTTAAAATATTCATTCCAAGGAGTTAGGAATGAATAAATGGACCTATTTTTTCAGTCAGGAAATTACTGACGGCAATAAAGATTTAAAAAATTTACTAGGTGGAAAAGGTGCGAATCTGGCCGAGATGTGCTCGATTGGAATAAGTGTTCCACCAGGTTTTACGATCACGACTGAGGCATGCTTGTCTTACCAAGCCTTGAGTGAATTAAGTGAAGAAATAAAATCTCAAATTCAACAATCATTAAGTAAACTTCAAGAAATGACGGGAAAAAAACTTGGAGATGATTCAAATCCTCTTCTTGTATCTGTTCGAAGTGGTGCCGCGATTTCGATGCCCGGAATGATGGATACCGTTTTGAACTTAGGAATGAATGATCAAGTGGTGGAGAGTGTTGCTACATCAACAAATAATCCACGGTTTGCTTGGGACTCCTATCGCCGTTTCATTGAGATGTACTCAAATGTTGTTCTTGGTGTTAATAGCTCAATATTATCAGTTTCCCTCGAGGATTTTAAGGCGGAACTAGATATTGAAGAAGACACAGATCTATCTGCTGAGCAGTTAAAACAAATTGTTAAAATGTATAAAGACACTCTGATGCAAGAGTCTGGGGTTAGTTTTCCAACTGATCCACAAACTCAATTAAGCTTGGCGATTGAGGCTGTTTTTAAATCATGGTCAAATCCAAGAGCAATAAAATACCGTGAGCTTAATAATATTTCGCATGATCTGGGAACTGCGGTCAATGTTCAGTCGATGGTGTTTGGAAATTACGGTGACGATTCTGCGACGGGAGTTTGCTTCACGCGGGATCCCTCAACGGGGGAGAAGAAATTTTTTGGTGAATATTTA
>JAURQB010000170.1 GCA_030836365.1 Bdellovibrionota bacterium
AATCTTTACCTTCAACTTTGACCTCTGTTCCAGAGTATTTTCCAAAAAGGATCTTATCGCCTTCCTTAACTTCTAAAGAACGGTAAGAACCATTTTCTAGAGGTCTTCCAGGCCCAACAGAAACAACTTTCCCTTCTGCAGGCTTTTCTTTGTTATTATCAGGAATGATAATTCCGCCCGCTGTCTTTTTTTCTTCCTCTAGTCTCTCAACTAGTACTCTGTCTTGAAGTGGTCTAACTTGCATAGAGTTTCTCCTTTTTATGTAAAAATTAACTTCACTATTAATTCGATTAAGACATTGTGGTGGCAAATAAATAAGTGTCAATACTTACCCAAAAGAAAAAATTGATTTTCCCCAAAAGAGTTTTACGATATTTATTTCATACTTCTTGCTGACAAGAGTAACTTCCTGTAATCAGGAAAAAAGAATAAAGTAGATAACGCAATGAGAAATATAAAAGACAACAATATTTTTAAGTACTTAAGGCGAAGGGTCTTAGATTTTTCACTCAGGAACTCCATAAATGAAGAAAGAACGTATCTAGCTTTAACTATTATCACAGGTATTTTATCTGCGTTGATTGCCGTCTCACTCTATAAATCAGTTGAGTTCCTCAAGCACATATCAGGAACAGATCAAGCCTTCACTCTAAAGTCATTTGGTATTGGCTTCGTTCTCGTTTTTATCTCGGGATGGATAACGACAAGAAAATTCCCCTCCACCTCAGGCTCTGGTATACCTGGTGTTCGCGTTGCGCTGGCCGTATTTCATGGAAAAATTGGCTTTTTAGACACTATCGCAAAATTTGTGGTTTCGGCGCTAAGCCTTGGCTCAGGAGTATCACTAGGAAGAGAAGGCCCGACGGCGGCGATCTCTGCTGGTATAGGCTCATCTCTTGGAAGTTTTTTTCACTTATCAAAAAAAAGAGTGAAGGCACTCGTCGCAGTCGGTTCCGCTGGTGGCATTGCCGCAGCTTTTAATACCCCAATGGCCGCTGTTGTATTCACCCTCGAGGAGGTCGTCGGCGACTTAAATGCAAAAGTTCTTGGGTCAATTATTATCTCTAGCGTTGTTGCCTCTGTTGTTGGTCAATTTTTTCTTGGAACATCTACTGTTTTTACAGAACTTAATTATCAATTAAACAGTATATCGGAAATTCCTTTGTACTGCTCAGTTGGAGTGGCGTGTGCAATCTTTGGAAGCCTTTGGATGAAGTCCGTTACGACTTTTCGTAAATATAGTTTAAGTATTTTTAAAGGTCATCGCTTAAGTCTCATCTCTGCTACATTCGTCACAATTGCACTCATCGGACAAGTAAACCACCACGTTTTAGGAAGTGGACATGGAACAATCGAGCACGCTCTGCTCAGTCTTTTTAGTGACTGGAAAACATTGATCAGCTTATTTGCTTTAAAATTTATTGCGACAACTATTAGTTATGGATCGGGCATCAGCGGTGGTCTTTTTATGCCCACCCTACTATTAGGGGCAAGTCTCGGTGGTTTTATTGGCTCTATTTCACAAATGGTTTTCCCGGAGATTAGTCCGAACATCGGAGCATTTGCTCTTATTGGAATGGGAGCGTTTTTTGCCTCAGTTATTAAAGCGCCGTTTACTTCGATTTTAATGATTTTTGAATTAACCAGAGATTACAATATCATCCTTCCCCTAATGATTTCTAATATCATCTCTTACGCTATATCATTAGCTCTAGATAAAAATTCTATTTATGAAAGTATCTCTGAACAGGATGGGATTCACCTCCCCAAAAAAGAGGATTATGAAATTCTTGATACATTTATCGTTGAAGAAGCCATGATAAGAGATGTTGAATTTCTTAATTCAGGTGATTTAATTATTGATGCCTATCAAAGAACAAAAGAAACAAGCATTTCTGGTTTTCCCGTCGTCAAAAATAGTTCTCTTGTTGGAATGGTTAGTTCTAATGAGATTGGAGCGGCAAAAGTTAGGCAAGATTGTGATAATAAAACCATCGAAAGTATTTGCATGAAAAAAGTAATTAAGATCTATCCAGATCAATCACTAATGTATGCGCTTCATTTACTGGATAAATTTCATATATCTAGACTCCCAGTCGTATCAAGACTAGATGATAAAAATGTGATTGGAATTATTACAGCAAATGATATTACTCATCGTTTTGGCCTACACGTTTCTGAAGAAATAAATGACAAAAAAGAGATCGAAAAAATCTAGCTCTTATTTCAATTTAAACCAATCAACCCCGTAACCTATATCTACCGTTAAAGGTACTTTTAATTTCACAACCCCTTCCATCTCTTCTTTTACAAGTGACTTCATTGTTTCAAGTTCAGCCTCGAGCACTTCAAAGATTAATTCATCATGAACCTGTAAAAGCATTTTTGATTTCAGGTTTTCATTTTTCATTCGGGCATCAATATTCGCCATGGCCAGCTTAATTATGTCAGCTGCTGTTCCTTGAATTGGACTATTAATTGCGACTCTCTCGGCCTGAGATTTTACAGTTCTATTATTTGACCGGATATCAGGTAAAAACCTTTTTCTTCCATGATAAGTAACCGCAAATCCCGTCTCTTCAGCTTTCTCTTTTAGAGAGTCAAGAAATCCCTTTACTTCACCAAAGCGCTCAAAATATTTTGTAATATAATCTTTTGCCTCGGCCCTAGATATTTTCAGTGCATTTGAAAGTCCGAAAGAGGATTGTCCATACATTAGACCAAAGTTAACCGCTTTTGCTTTAGATCGCTCTTCACTCGTGACATCTTCAATTGAAGCTCCATTCACCTCAGCAGCTGTCTGAGCATGGATGTCCAAATCATTTTTAAATGCAGAGACCATTGTTTTGTCTCCTGAGAAGTGAGCAAGTAGCCTTAATTCGACCTGCGAATAATCCGCAGATAAAAGTAAGTGACCAGGGCCGGCAATGAAAGCCTTTCGCACCTTTCGCC
>JAURQB010000171.1 GCA_030836365.1 Bdellovibrionota bacterium
AAAAAAAGGGCTTCAATTGAAGCCCTTTTTTTATTTATGCGAGAAGGGTTGTTCCTTCACACCGAAGGTCACTAATTGATTCGTAGATTCGTTCTGTCATCGATGTTTCTGCTGCTTTCATCCAAGCTCTTGGGTCATAATATTTTTTACTACCAACTTCGCCTTCAACTTTAAGAACTTTGTCGTAGTTTGAAAACATATGGTTTACAACGGGTCTTGTGTAAGCATATTGAGTGTCCGTATCCACATTCATTTTCACTACACCAAAATTTAGTGTTGAGTGAATATCTTCAATGTCTGAACCGCTTCCCCCGTGAAAAACTAGGTAGTGAGTCATCGATTCGCCAAGCTCTTTGCTTACAGCTTCCTGTCCTTGTTTTAAAATTTCTGGACGTAATTTAACGTTTCCTGGTTTGTATACTCCGTGTACGTTTCCAAATGTTGCAGCATACATAAATTTACCTATAGGAGAGAGCTCTTTTGCGATAGCGACCATTTCTTCAGGCGTTGTATAAAGTTTGTCGGCGGGTGTGTCTTCATTGTTGACTCCGTCTTCTTCTCCACCAACGACACCCGTTTCAACTTCGAGAATAATTTCATTTTTCGCACATCGCTCCAAAAGCTCCTTAGATATGCGAATATTTTCATCAAGAGGGAGTTCTGAGCCATCAAACATATGCGAATTAAAAAGATTTGGCAGTCCCATTTCTCTTCTTTTTTCTGTCTCCTCGATGAGAGGAATCATAAAAGAATCAACATATTGAGGGTGACAATGATCTGTATGTAGGGCGATTAATATATTATATTTTTCCGCAACTAAGTGAACATGTTGGGCCAAAGAAATGGCACCAAGTGCCTTGTCTTTTATGCCTTGTCCTGAAGCAAACTCACCCCCACCAGTCGAAACTTGAATAATGCCGTCTGTTTTTTTATCCGCAAAAGCTTTAATTGCAGCATTCGCAGTTGAAGTGGAAGTTACATTGATTGCCGGGTAGGCAAACTTATTTTTTTTGGCGTTGTCAAGCATTTGGCAGTATTGTTGATAATTGGCCACTGGCATGGATGTCTCCTCGTGTTTAGTTTCGGTCTATTATAGAATCTTCGTCGTGTATTTGGAAAATAAAAATTTAAGTCGAACTTTTAATCGTGTTAACACTTTTATTGATGAAAAATATGATAGGATTATTGAAGTCTGAATCTATCATTTGGTTTAAATATATTTTAGGAGTTTTATATGTATTTAATTCTTTCTATTTTTTTAATGTTAACTTCGTTTTTGGCTTTTTCTTCAGAGAGATTTGGTGAGCCTGTGGTGAAAGACAGAGCTCTTGCGATCAATGAAGTTTTAAAAAATGACTCTACTTATCGTGGTAAAGAGATCTTGGTGAGTGGTTTAGTTGAAAAAGTGTGTGTGAAAAAAGGTTGCTGGTTAAATCTTAAAGCTGGTGCTAAAACGGTCAGAGTTACTTTTAAAGATTACGGAATATTTGTTCCTTCAACTTTTCTCGGGAAATCAGTAGTGCTAAAAGGTGTCTTTGATATGAAAGAAGAGTCAATTGAGCGGAGAAAACATCTGATGGAAGATGAAGGCCGCTCTAGAGATGAGATTGATCAGGTTAAAACAGCTCATAAAATTTATTCTGTTGTCGCCTCCGGAATAGAAACGATTTAAGCTTATTTTTTTGTTAAAATGTAAACCCCGTCCCAATCCTCTGGTGGCGGGTTTTCTTTGAATTCGAGACACCTTTCAATATAGACTTCAGATGGACTCGTTTTTGTGATAACTTGATCACTAAATCGGTATTGCTCAAGTTGGATTGTTTCTTCAAATATCTCTATTGCCCTATCCCATTGTTTTGCTTCATAGAAAGTAAGACCTTGGTTAAACTTGTCTACTAGCTCCGTAATTTTTGAATCAACATCTAAATTCAACGTTATTATTTCGTAAGTTTCAACTGGTTCCGACTTACCGACAACTCGTATTTTGTCTATCTTTCGATAGATAAACTCATCAGGGTTATTTAACTCATCTAATGTTTGGCCTGAAATCTGAATATATATTCCATATTGCTTAGCCGCTTCTTCAAGACGAGCGGCAAGGTTCACGGAATCGCCTATCATGGTATAGTTCATTCGCTGGGTAGAACCCATATTTCCTGTGACGATTTCCCCCGTATTGATCCCAATTCTCATTTTCATATTTTTGACGACATCGGGCCAATTTTTTTCGTCTTGTTGCCAATTACTTCTTAATTCCGTTAGGCGCAGTTGCATCATCGCTGCCACTCGACAAGCTCTTTGAGCGTGATCTTTTAGAGGCATCGGTGCGCCAAAGAATGCGATAATAGCGTCACCTTCATATTTATCAAGAGTTCCTCTTTCATCTAGCAAAATATCAGTCATCGCAGTAAGGTATTCGTTAAGCAATTCTACTAATTCGGATGGAGACAACTGCTCAGAGAAAGTTGAAAAACTTTCAATATCGGTAAAATAGGCGGTTAGGATATCACTGTCCCCGCCTAGTTTTGGCGGCTCACCTTTTTCATACATCTCATCAATTAATTCAGGACTGATATAGTTTTCAAAAGCTCCTTTTAAGAATGCTCGATCTTTATTTGAGAGGTGAAAGTTTAAAAATGTGTTCCATGAATAACTGGCAATGATTGAAAAGAGGCAGAAAAAAAGTTTTATTTCAAAACCTTTAGGGGTGAGATAGTAAACGTCGGCAAAATAAATTCCAAAACTCAATATACACACAAGAGTAACATCTAGCATTGGCTTTCCTAATAATTGAGTAATAATCATTAGGAGAGTGCCGGCCATCAAAATCCACCAACTAAAGAGCGTAGAGTCTTCAATCGATTTAAAGAAATTTCCTTCAAGAAGCATGTGTACGACATTCATATGTAAAAATATACCAGGTAATTGAGGATCTACAGGAGTATGTCTGAGATCATGCGCACCATATGCCGTCGAGCCGACAAATAATATGTTATTTTCAAGAAGCTCTTTCATTATTGGGTCATCATCTTCAGCTTGCAGGATATCTTTTATCGAAACTTGCGGGAATGATTCAATGCCACCGATCCATCTTACTTTTGTTTGGCCGAGTTGATTTAACTTCATCTCTCCGTCTTTAAATTTAAGTATTGCTTCACCAATGTTATTTCTAATTAATTGCGGAGAGTCGTCAGTGTACATTTGATAAGATTGCAGGCCAAAACTTGGGAAGTAGAGATCATCAACGTTACCGACCATAAAGTAATGTCTGTAAATCCCATCTGAATCTTCTGTTGCCTCGATATGCGAAAGGCCGGGCATTGAGGTTAATAAGTCAGGGTGAGGCCAAGCATTTTTTGAAACGCTCATTTTTTTTAATGAGTTTCCTTCCGAGATATTAGAGCTTAACATAAACTCATATAGCTCTTCGGGAATCTCTTTAAATTCTCTATCTGTCACATATTCTCCATAGCGATAAATATTTAAAGAATATGGGAGAATAACCTTACGATTCCCAGATGCTTGAAAACGCTCTATCGCTTTTGAAAAGTTATGCTCGGGGGAAAATTTACCATCTTCCGTACACCACTTTTCCGGTTCAACGAAAAATACGTCAAATGCTAAAACTTTTGGGTTAAATTTTTGGAGTTTATCTAAGAAGTCTACCCACACTTTTCGTGGCAGTGGCCATTGCCCGTATGCCTCTAGAGTAGGTTCATCAATCGCTGCGAGGACGATTCTTTTATCAACCTTGTTTTTATCCAATGTTTTTCGCATTCTAATGTCGTAAAAACGATCTTCAAAAAATGAAGGATAGCTTGTTAATTTTTTTAAAGTGGAGTCGGATTTTGCGAGATCTCTTTCCGCTAACGAAAAAAAGATGCTGGCAGCAGAAAAAGTGATGATGATAAAGATACCAAATATTCGAACGAACGTAGTCCACATTAAGTTATCCGTTAAAAAACAATAACTTCTCTTCGGAGTTAACCTCCAAAAAATAAATACTAAATAAGCCTATGTTTTTGTCGTAAATTTATTTTATTTAATTAATTCTTCAGGAGGCCTTCCGATAATTGCTTTCGTTTTGGTCAAAAGGATAGGTCTCTCCAGAAAAATAGGGTTTTGGTTGATAACTTTAACCCACTTTGCCTTGGTATTAATTTCGTCTGCAGAGAGTTCTAGTTCTTTAAATAACTTTTCCTTTACTCTGGTAAACTCTTTGACTTCATAATTCTTACTTAATAGGTCATAGAGATTCTCTAGTTGATTTTTATTTAGCGGCTCTTTGAGGTACTCCTGTACGCTAACGCTTACATTTTTTTCTTTTAAAATTTCTAGACCTTGTCTGCTTTTAGAGCATCTTGGATTATGAAGGTATATGGCAGCCATGACTTATCTCCTGTTGATCATATGAGATTTTGATTATATGTATTGTGTAATCTTAGTTTATTGACCTATATGGAGTCAAAATGGAGCAGTTAAAAAATTCTTTTTCTGAGCATGTTCAACAGTTGCAGAATGAAATTATTGACGCGATGAAGGAACTTGATCCAAAGATTGTCGTTAAAAAAGATCAGTGGGAGCGACTTGACCGAGCGGGGAACCCTGGAGGCGGAGGGTTAACCTGTGCTATTAGTGGGGATATTTTCGAGAATGCAGGGGTTAATACGAGTATTGTTTATGGTGAGATGGACCCAAAATTTGGGCGTCAAATTCTAAGAGATACTAATGTTGAAAGTGAAGAAAAGAAATATCATATGTGGGCGAGTGGAATTAGTTTAATTCTTCATCCATATAATCCTCGAGTTCCTACAGTTCATGCTAACTTTAGAATGATTCAAGTAAACGACAAATTTTGGTTTGGTGGAGGAGCAGATCTTACGCCTTATTATCCAAACAAAGAGGATTTTTCGTTTTTTCACCAAGTGTGGAAAAAGGCATCAGGTGAGGATTACGGACTTTGGAAAAAAACATGTGATGAATATTTTGTAAATCATCACCGTGGTGGCGAAATGAGGGGAATTGGCGGTATTTTCTTTGATCACTATAATTCAGGAGATACAAAGAAGGACTTCGAGAAAGTTGTCCATGTAAGTAAGCATTTTATTGAAAGCTACTTTCCCATCGCGAAAAAACGTTATCAGGAAACCTACTCCGAAGAGGATGTGGACTTTCAATTACATCGAAGAGGTAGATACGTAGAATTTAATTTACTACATGATCGCGGCACGACCTTCGGTCTTAAAACGAACGGAAGGACAGATTCAATATTAATTAGTCTTCCAGGTCGGTGTAAATTCTCTTATGCATATCAACCCAAAAAAGATTCAATTCATGAATCAATGATGGAAAACTTTTTTCCAAAAGAATGGGCCTAAAAGAGTAACTAATACATCTCTGGTGCAATAAAAACATCGATATCAGGGTTGTACTCATCTCGAAGAATGCTTTTAATTGCTTCAAGTGTTCCCGTGCTAGCACTTGGACAAGTTCCGCAAGCGCCTTGGTATTTCACTAATAATACGTTATTTTCTAGACTTAGAGTTTGAATATCACCACCGTCTCCTTGAAGACCTGGGCGAACAGTGCGGTCCAGAATTTCTTCAATGGCCTTAAGCTCTGGAGGTAAATTTCTTCTACGCTCTTCTTCTGGATCTGGGTCGAAGTAGTTTGGGTCATGAGTGGGAAAGTTTTTATTGAGTGAATCTATAATTTGTGGCTCAAGTTCAACCCAAGAGGCGTATCCAAATTTCGTTACTGTAATAAAATTATCAAACAAGTGAATATGATCAATTCCTCGCAGATCAAAAAGATCCGCTGCTAAATTATTCTCTTTTGCGTCTTCTTTACACAGGTAAGTTGAGCTGCCATCCGCTTTTACGGGGGAAGTAAATAAAAATTTCAACGCATTTGGGTTTGGCGTTGGCATGATATCAATTGAAAATTCTTGTGTTGTTTCCATCATTTTTTTATCCGTTTTTATATCGTTTTTTTTATTTGTTAAAACAGTAGACTCACTAGAGGAGCTCTTTTGCTTTTTGGATCCCCATAACCAACCCATCTATTTCCTCCATTGTATTGTAAATTGAATAACTGGCCCTTGTTGTGGCCGGTATTTGATAAAAGTCCATCAAAGGCTGTGTGCAATGATGGCCTGTTCGAACCGCTATTCCTTGTTGATCAAGGAGTGTTCCAAGATCATGAGGATGAACACCTTCAATAACGAAGCTATTCACACTGGCCTTATTTTTTGCGGTACCGATTAAGGTAAGTCCATCAATTTCGACAAGCTTACTCGTTGCATAGTGAAGAAGACTCTCTTCGTATTTCGCAATTTCTTCAAGCCCAATTTCGTTCACAAATTCAATCGCCTCATGAAGAGCAATTCCACCCGCAATGTTGGGGGTGCCCGCCTCAAATTTAAACGGGAGCTCATTATATGTTGTTTTTTGAATGGTGACTCGATCAATCATATCCCCGCCACCTTGATAGGGGGGAAGGGAGTCAAGAAGAGATTCTTTCCCATATAAAACCCCAATACCAGTTGGCCCAAAAATTTTATGGCCGCTAAAAGCAAAGTAATCACAATCAAGATCTCTGACGTCAATTTTTTGGTGAGCTACTGCTTGAGCGCCATCAACCATGACCTCCGCACCAACTTCATGAGCAAGTGCAATCATTTCCTTTATGGGATTAATCGTTCCTAAGGTGTTACTGATAGCAATGATACTAACCAGTTTTGTTTTAGTGGAGAGTAATTTTTTGTATTCCTCAAGAAGAATATCACCGTCTTTATTAATAGGGATCTCAATAATTTTTGCGCCTACTTTCTCTGCCGCTAATTGCCACGGAACAATGTTAGAGTGATGCTCCATTGTGGAGATCATGATTTCATCACCGGCCTTTAATTTTGAGGCAGCAAAACCATGGGCAACAAGATTAATAGAATCTGTCGTTCCTTTGGTAAAAATAATTTCTTTTGATTCTTTCGCATTTAAAAACGCGCGTACCGTTTCTCTCGTTTTCTCATATTCCATGGTGCCAAATTCACTTAGATAGTGAACACCTCGGTGAATATTTGCTGACTCTTGAGCGTAATGAGTATTAACACGCTCAATTACTCGCTGTGGTTTTAATGTGGTCGCCGCATTATCAAAATAAATGAAATCTTTTCCTCGGATTTTTCGAGTTAAAATAGGAAATTGTGATCTGATTTTATTCACATCAAACATTATTTGTCCTCACCCTTTTTCGTTGCTTTCTTTTTTAGTTCATTAAAAAGAAACTCTCTAACCGTTTCATTTTCTACGTGATCAATAACATCCGCACTGAACGCGTCACATAGCATTTTAAAAGCAGTCGTTGCATCGATTCCGCGAGATTGAAGATAGAAAATTTCTTCCTCTCCAATTTGCCCGACTGTCGCTCCGTGAGCTGCTTTGACATCATCAGCATAAACTTCTAGTTGAGGCCTTGTGTCCACGTGTGCTTTTGGCGAGAGGAGTAAGTTTTTTGACAGTTGATTTGCATCCACTTCTTGCGCGTCTCTCGCAATAAAAAGTTTTCCTGTGAAAATGCCACGGGCTTCATCATTAAGAGCACCTTTGTAAAGTTGCCCCGAGTAGGTTCTCGGTGCATGGTGCTTAATATAGCTAAGCGTATCGCTGTGTTGATTGCTTTCAAGAGTGAAAAGCCCATGAAAGTTTCCAGTTGCGTTTTCTTCATTTAAGTTCGCAAACAGATGATGCCTGGAAACCGCTCCGCCAAGAGTGACAATCACACCATTAAAAGAGCTATCTCTTTTTTGCTCAGTTGTGACACTTCCTAAATATTTATTTTCAAGCTCTGGAGGAAGAACTTTTACGTACTCAAGTTTGGCATTATCTTCAAGCTCTATTTTTGTTAATCCACTATGAAGTCCAGCGTTGTTGCCGCTAATGATTTCTACGATTGTTGCCTTCACGTGCTTGGCCACTTTGATCGTTAAGTTTGATCCCGTGAAGTGGGAGTCTGTGGTTGTCTCATAGTTTTGATGAATAAAAATAGGTGCTGCTTGATCTGAATCGATCATTAATTCATAACTTGTTGCAAGTTCTTGGAGTGCTAGAGTTGCTTCCGTACTCTCTGCATTTTCTTGTACTTCGCGAACAGAAAGCTTTGTGTTGTTCCCGATAAGAGCACCGTTGGAAAAGAGAACGTCTCCACTCAAGTCGGTGGCTGAAGCTTTGGAATCAAGCTCTGTGATTCCCTCAAAAAGCATATTAGGATTTGTGTAAATCCACTCTTCCGTTTTTTTCGTTGGAAAAGGCAGACGACTAAACCGCTCTCCCTGTTCCGCATTATTTTTAAATAGGTTTTGTAAATTACTAGTCATCATTAATCCTATTTTATAAGCCAATCATATCCCTTGGCTTCAAGCTCAAGGGCCAATTCTTTTCCGCCAGATTTGATAATTTGTCCGTTGTAGAGAACATGAACGTAATCTGGTTTGATGTAGTCAAGTAGACGCTGGTAGTGAGTGACCAAAACGACAGCGTTATATTTACTTTTTAGGGCATTCACTCCTTTTGCCACAATTTTGAGGGCGTCAATATCAAGGCCTGAATCTGTTTCATCTAAAAGAGCAAGTTGAGGATTTAAAACTGCCATCTGAAGAATTTCATTTTTCTTTTTCTCTCCACCAGAGAAGCCTACGTTAACTGGGCGCTCTAAAAATGCAGGATTCATTTCAAGAAGTTCCATTTTTGGGTGAAGAAACTCTCTAAATTCTTCATCACTCATTTCTTTTACACCCTGAGCAGCGCAAGTTGCATTAAATGATTCTTTTAGAAATTGGAAATTATTAACACCTGGAATTTCTACTGGGTATTGCATTCCAAGAAAGATTCCCTTCTGAGATCTTTCATGAGTCTCCCATTTAAGAAGGTCATTGTTTTTTCCATTATATTTGTACTCAACAGAGCCTTCAGTTACTTCAAACGCCGGGTGGCCGGCAATAACTTTGGATAGCGTACTTTTTCCACTTCCATTTGGCCCCATAATAGCGTGAACTTCACCTGCTTTCACTTCAAGGTTAATTCCATTAAGAATTTGTTTGTCTTCTGCTTTTGCGTGTAGGTTTTTAACTGTAATCATTTCTCTCATCCTTCTTACGGTTTATTAACCGATGCTATTTTCTAATTTCATTTCTAATAATTTGACTGCTTCAACGGAAAACTCTAGTGGAAGCTCTTTAAAAACTTGGGAGCAAAACCCGTTGACAATCATGCTGACACATTTTTCCATATCCATGCCACGGCTTTGAAGATAGAAAAGTTGATCTTCACTTATTTTTGTTGTTGAGGCTTCATGCTCAACTGTTGATTGGTTGTTTTTTACATCAATATAAGGGAATGTGCTGGCGCTGCATTTATCACCAACGAGCATACTATCACATTGAGAATAATTTCTTGCCCCTTTTGCGGAAGGACGAATTTTCACTAGCCCTCGATAATTGTTATCACTGTTTTCCGCGGAAATTCCTTTCGAGATAATTGTTGATCTTGTATTTTTTCCGATGTGAACCATTTTGGTTCCAGTGTCGGCCTGCATTTTGTTGTTTGTTAGCGCAACTGAATAAAAAGCACCTTGGGAGTTATCGCCAATTAAATTACATCCTGGATATTTCCACGTGATGGCCGATCCCGCTTCAACTTGCGTCCAAGAGATAAAAGAATTTTTCCCCAGGCAATTTCCACGTTTTGTCACAAAGTTGTAAATTCCACCTTTGCCTTCTTTGTCACCGGCGTACCAGTTTTGAACAGTCGAATACTTAATCTCAGCATCATCCAACGCGATCAGTTCAACAACAGCTGCATGCAACTGATTTTCATCACGCATAGGTGCGGTGCAGCCTTCGAGATAACTGACGTAAGAACCCTTATCGGCAATAATCAACGTGCGCTCAAATTGACCCGTATTCATCTCGTTGATACGGAAGTACGTCGATAATTCCATCGGGCATTTGACACCAGGCGGAATGTAGACAAATGACCCATCGGTAAACACTGCGGCATTCAAGCAAGCATGCTTGTTGTCACTCATCGGTACAACGGAGCCCATGTATTTGCGCACCAAATCGGGGCAGCGCTCTAGTGCTTCGGAAATAGGACAGAAAATCACGCCGACTTCTTCGAGCTTCTTCTTAAAAGTGGTCGCGACGGAAACACTGTCGAATACATAATCTACAGCGACGTTTTTCACGCCAGCCAACAGTTCTTGCTCGCGAAGCGGAATGCCCAATTTCTCATAGGTTTCCAGTAGCTTTGGATCAACTTCGTCCAGGCTTTGTGGCCCATCATCATCACTCTTAGGCGCGGCGTAATAGTGATACTGCTGGTAATCGATCTGCGGGAAATCAACTTTAGCCCATTTTGGCTCAGGCATTTCTAACCAGCGGCGATATGCCTTTAGGCGATATTCCAACAACCACTCTGGCTCGTTCTTCTTCGCCGAGATAAAGCGAACAATATCCTCACTAAGGCCCTTTGGGGCCATGTCGGATTCAATATCGGTGACAAATCCATATTTGTATTTGTCGCCTGCAATTGTTTCTACCTGATCAACTGTTTCAGCTGTCGCTGGCATCTTTTTATTCCTTCACCTTCGCCAAAATTGGCATTTTCGTTCATTCAAACGGCAACGGACATGGCATCACTCGCCACATCACCGTTGCGCAACTCAGTTACAGCGTTTGAGATCGCTGTAATCGACTTTTCAATTTCATCTGTTGTCGTCATCCGTCCAACGCACATCCGCACAGAACTGTGCGCATCCTCGTCTGACAAACCAATTGCCCTTAAGACATACGATGGTTCGACAGATGTGGATGTACATGCCGACCCACTTGATAACGCCAGATGATCTTTGAGCTTTTCCATCAAAGATTCAGAATCTATGCCCCGAAATCCGATGTTGATGTTTCCGGCAACGCGCGCGCCCTCGCTACCATTAAGGAACGTGTTGGGAATACGCTCTTGAAGACCTGTCAAAAGATGGTCGCGCATTTCTTTGATGCGTGACGTCTCTGCCTCTAAGTCATCGCAAACAATTTCTGCGGCTTTACCAAACCCAACCACAAGCGGTGCAGGGAGCGTGCCAGAGCGCATTGTGCGTTCCTGGCCACCACCATCCATCAATGGCTCGAACCGCACACGAGGTTTTCTGCGAACGTACAGAGCACCAATGCCCATCGGGCCATACATTTTGTGTCCGCTAAGGCTCATCAAATCGATGTTCATCGCTTGCACATCAATAGGCAGTTTGCCGGCCGCCTGGGCAGCATCGGTATGCAAGTAGATGCCATGTTCGCGGCATAGCGCGCCAATTTCGGCAAGTGATTGGATAACGCCAATTTCATTATTCACCAGCATCACCGATGCCAAGGCTGTATCTGGCCGGATTGCCGCGGCAAACTCGGCGACATCGACCAAACCATCACTGTTAACATCTAACCAAGTCACATCGATATCGTGACGCTGCATGTATTTAAGTGACTCCAGAACACACTTATGTTCCGTCTTAAGCGCGATCATGTGATGTTTTCGTCCTGCGAAAAACCGGCCGACGCCCTTAATAGCCATGTTGTTGCTCTCGGTCGCACCAGACGTAAAAATCACCTCGCGCGGTTCCGCATTAATCATCTTGGCCACTTGCGCGCGGGCCACTTCAACAGCATCACGCACCTCCCACCCATATACATGCGAGGTGGAATGAGGGTTGCCGAATGATTGCGTAAAGAACGGAATCATCGCGTCCATCACGCGCT
>JAURQB010000172.1 GCA_030836365.1 Bdellovibrionota bacterium
ATGAGTGCCTGGCACCTGGTGACCTTTAATCGCTCGATAGCACTTTCGGCCGTGTGTAGGTCGCCATTTCCAATTACAGGAAGCGGTGCCAGCTCGGCGAAACTCTCAAGTAGTGTCCAGTTCGCCTGGCCCTGGTACTGTTGCACTCTCGTGCGCCCATGCACGGCCACAAATTCCACGCCCTCTTCTTTCGCGATTCTAATAATCTCTGGCGCATTAATGGAATCATTATCCCATCCTGTTCTAATTTTTATTGTTAGAGGTAGCTCAATTGCTTTTTTTACTTTAGAAAATAGCTCACCCAGTTTTGCCGGCTCTTTCATTAGCGCCGAACCTCCACCTTTCGTGACCACTTTTCGCACGGGACAACCCATGTTGATATCGATAAATTTCGGTTCAAATTCTTGCGCCACCGTTGCGGCCTTGGCCATCGCATCTGCATCTTCGCCAAAAAGCTGAAGCCCCATGTGTTTTTCTCGCGGATCAACTTTTAGCATGTGGCGAGTACGCTCATTGCCGTAATTGATTCCATGACAACTAATCAGCTCACTAACTGTGCCCCCAGCGCCGAGGTCTTCCATCAAAAGCCGGTAAGGCGCATTACAAATGGCACTCATAGGCGCCAGTAGAAGCGGAGACGCAAAATCGATATTGCCCAGACTCACCGCAGGTCTGCGTGATTTGAGAGTATCAATTTTGAATTGGAGTGATTCGCTAAATTTATTTGTCATACAGGGCATATAACCTAGGGCCATTCTTCTGTAAATTGGGTGGGAAGTTTTCACCTAGATAAGAGTGAAAAAATGACAAATATCCACTTCAAAACTGGGCGAAGCAAAGGCCTCATGCTAGGATTTGTGAGTTGAATTTCAATAATTTACACTAAGGATCTCGCAATGAGCTTAAAAATTGTTTTTGATTTTGATGGAACTCTCGCCGACACGCACCACATGGTGATTTCTGCCGTTAACGAGATCGTCAATCGTGAAACCGGAAGGGATTACACCCGAAAAGAAATTGAAGCGAAGTTTATTGCGAACTCGGAAGATCTTTATCCCCAATTTGGTATTGATATGCACGCTCCCGGAGTTCGTGCGAGGCTTGAGGATCACTGGCAAGAGCTGGCGCAAGAGAACTGGAAAGAGATTACTTTTTTTGACGGTGTTGAAAAATTGTTAAACGATCTCAAATCGTCAAAGCATGAGCTCTATATTTTGACTCTTCGTGACCGAGAAAGCACAACTCGCGTGCTTGATCGATTCAACCTGACGCACTATTTTGAAAAAATTGGGTGTGGTGATGACGAAATTCAAAAACCACATGCGGCCGCACTGGTTAATTTGATTGATGATTTCAGCGCGCAAAATGCCAACCGCGTGGTGATGGTGGGCGATAGCCCGGTGGATATTGCCCTGGCGCGAAATGCGCAAGTTTCGAGTATTCACGTTAAGTGGTGCCATTTCGCTAAAAATGTTCAATTAAATCAATTAAATCCTACTTATACGGCCACTCATCCCCTTGACTGTCTGCCCTTGATTGAGGAACATCTGGGCCAGTTTTAATTCCAAACCAGAAGGATAATTATGTTTGATTTTTTAAGTGAAAAATTCTCTGATGCGTTTAAAAATGTTCAGGGAAAAGGAAAAATCACTGAAGAAAATATCGATGCGGCCTTGAAAGAGGTTCGAACGGCGCTACTTGAGGCCGACGTTAACTTTAAAGTTGTGAAAAGTTTCGTTAACGAAGTTAAAGAAGAAGCGCTAGGTGAAAAAGTTATTCGTGGCATTAACCCCGATCAGCAATTTATCAAAATCGTCCAAGATAAACTTGCCGCGGTAATGGGAGAGGAAAATAAAGAAATTGACCTTAGTCGCGATGGGCTTGTGCCGGTCGTGGTGGTCGGCCTAAACGGGCAAGGGAAAACCACTTTCTGTGGAAAGCTTGCTCTGCATTTAAAAAAGAAAAAATCGAAAAAAGTTCTGCTTGTTCCGGCCGATAACTTTCGTCCAGCAGCGAAGGATCAGCTTATTACCCTCGCAAAAAGTATGGAAATGGATTGGTTTGATAGTGATCTTTCCATGACGCCAAAGCAAATTGGTGAGGCGGGATTGGCCTATGCAAAAGAGCATAAGTATGACGTGGCCATTTTAGATACGGCCGGGCGTCTTCATGTTGATGACGAGCTGATGGGCCAGCTGGCCGATTTGCGAGTGGCGATTGACGGAGCGAAACCGGAAGTTCTCATGGTCGCCGATGCAATGACGGGTCAAGAAGCGGTAAATGTCGCAAAAGTATTTCACGAAAAAATTAAACTTGATGGGGTGGTTCTCTCAAAAATGGACTCGGACGCCAAAGGTGGAGCGGCGCTTTCGATTCGACACGTAACAGGCGTGCCCATTAAGTACGTCTCCACGGGTGAGAAAATGAAAGACCTTGAGCTCTTTCACCCGGACCGTTTGGCCTCGCGTATTCTCGACAAAGGGGACGTGGTTTCTCTTGTCGAAAAAGCAGAAGAAGCGATTGATGAAAAAGAGGCCATGAGCATGATGAAAAACCTTGAAAAAGGTAAATTCACCGTCAATGACTTCATGAAACAAATGGAGATGATTAATAAACTGGGTTCCATGGGAAGTATTTTGAAAATGCTTCCGGGAATGGGTGGCGCTCTTCGAGATGTGGGAGATCTCTCCTCGGCCGAAGATGAAATGAAAAAAATGAAAATTATCGTTCAGTCGATGACCAAGAAAGAGCGAGATAATTATAAAATCATCAAAGATTCTCACGTCTCTCGAATCGCCCGCGGTTCTGGGAACCCTGAAAAAGCGGTCCGGGATTTTCTTCAGAAATTTGCCCAGATGGAAAAAATGATGGGGGGAATGGCGCAGATGATGAAAGGCGGTGGCATGCCAGGAATGCCGGGGATGGGCGGAAACGGTTTTCGCCAGCAGGCCGGTGGGAATCCCTTCGGCGGCGGGAAAAAGAAAAAGAAGAACAAAGGCCCATGGGGCGGAGGCTTTTTTCGCTAGAGTTGCGTAAAGCCTTATAAATATGTAATTGACGCAAGGAAAAGTAGTGAAAAACCCTAACCCTTGTGGTTGACACTTCCAGTGACATCTATTACATATTTACCCTGTTATTTTAGTTGAAAGGCGCATCGAAAAGCGCTGTAGGAGTTACTGATATGATTAAGATTCGATTAGCACGTGGTGGTAGAGTTCATCGTCCAGTTTATACAATCGTTGCAACAGACGCGAGAAACCCAAGAGACGGTAGATTTCTTGAAAAATTAGGACAATACGATCCAAAAAGAGAAGAAGTACTTAGCGCTGTTAAAGCTGAGTCAATCACAGCATGGATGAACAAAGGTGCTGTAATGAGTGACACAGTTAGAACTCTTCTTAAAAAAGCAAAAGTTCAGTACTAATTTTAAATTTTAACCCACAAAAAATAAGCGAGTAAATAATGAGTGAATTACAAGAACTAATTAGCTACGTAAGTAAGTCATTAGTTGATATGCCAGATTCAGTTGAAGTGAATGAAATCGTTGGAGAGCAGACTACTGTGATCGAACTAAAAGTTGATAAAACTGATCTTGGAAAAGTTATTGGTAAGCAAGGGAGAACAGCAAGAGCTTTAAGAACTATCCTAAATGCTGCTAGTACGAAACTAAAGAAAAGAAGCGTGCTTGAAATTATTGAATAAAATTTCGACCACGATACAATAAGAAGGGGAACACATTGTGTTCCCCTTTTTTTTTGCCCCTTTTTGAACCAAGGAAGTTTCAAATGAGCAACTCCTCAAGTGAGTGCCAAAAATTTTTAAGTGTGGCGGATCAATTTAAACTCGGTCTTCTCATGACCGAGATGCAACACCCTCTAACAAAAGATCTATCCACGTTATCCAAGACAGATCTGCGTGCCGCCATTGATCTCTGCAATGAAGCGGATGTCGGCGCATTAAATACGCTAAAGCGATTTGAAAAAAACCTACTTCCCTTAATTGAGGAAGTTAGTGAAACACTCAAAGCAGGAGCGCGCGTTTTTTTCGTTGGCTGTGGGGCAACGGGGCGACTCTCTCTTTGTCTCGAATCTTGGTGGCGACGAATTCACCCTGGAAATAATCAAGTTCGCGGACTCCTCGCTGGCGGAGATTTGGCCCTCATTCAATCTCTTGAAAAAGCGGAGGACTTTCCTGACTTTGGCAAGCGGCATTTACTAGAAGCAAATTTAAAATCATCTGATCTTGTGATTGGCATTACCGAAGGGGGAGAGACGAGCTACGTGATTGGGGCCGTTAAGTTTGCGAGCGAGTTTTGTGAAAAGAACCCTTACATCTTATATTGTAATGAAGACCCTATTTTAGAAATGGTCGCCAAGCGTAGTGCTGAATTTATTCGAGAGGAAAAAATCAAAAATATCTCTATTCCCATTGGGCCGATGGCCTTAAGTGGAAGTACGCGCATGCAGGCTTCTAGTGTTTTACAGCTTGTCGCTGGATTGGCCCTGCTTGGAGAAAAAAATATTGCCTCTATTTGTGATCGGCTTATTACTCAATTACTTTCTCCTAGTCGTCGTGACGAATTAGAAAAATTGATCACGCTTGAGAGTGATCTTTATCTGCGTGATGGTTATCTCACATACTGCTGTTCTCCTGAACTCGGAATGACTATTCTTACTGATACCACTGAGAGAGCACCAACTTTTGGCGTTGTTGGGTTAGAAAACAAATATGAAACAGGCCCACACGCGCTTGCTAATATAAGTATTGAGAATGGCGAGAGTGCAGAGGACAGTTTTAAAATGATTTTAGGAAGAGCGGCGCACCCTCTCGAGTGGAGTGATTTTAACGGGCGTGCTGGGAGTAAGCGTCTCGCCGGTTTTGATTTAAGCGAGAAAAACGCAGGCTCAAGGGAGCAGGCACTTTCAAATCATTGCCAAGTAAATGTGAGAAGAAATAGTGATCATTATCAAATCAATTTTGGTGAGGATTTGTTAAAATTTCCAACTCCCTTTAATGCCGATTCACTACTAGATTTAATTGATTTTAAAATGCTTCTCAATACCCATTCAACTTTAGTCATGGGACGACTTGGGCGTTTTGAAAGTAACGTGATGACGTGGGTGAGACCAAACAATTATAAATTAATTGATCGAACGATTCGTTATGCATCTATGCTTCTTGAAAGAGATAAACTGAGTTTTCCCTATGACAAGATGGCCGAGGTACTTTTTAAGATAAAACTAGATGTAAGTGCTGATGAATCTGTTGTCGAAAAACTCGTCAGTGAGTTAAAAAAGTAAATTTATGCGTCTTTGTTATCTGAATTGTCGCTTGAATCTAGCTCAGATTTTTTTTTTTGATCATCAATTTCTTTTTGGCCGTCACTTAAACCTTTTTTGAAATTGGTCATGGCCTGCCCAAGCGCGCTTCCCAATTGAGGTAGTTTTTTTCCTCCAAAGAGAAGGAGAACAACTACAAGTACGATAACAATTTCACCCATTCCAAGACCAAACATTCTCAAATCCTTCGCTTGATTAAAACTCCACTAGTGTCGCCTAAAAAAAATTTATTGTCTATAAAGCAACCTAGTGTCCGTACACTCGGGATAATCCACAACTAAATTTACCCGGCGCGTAGGCAGTAAATCGATCTTCTTTAATTTTCTTGTATTTTTTTGCTGAGCTTGAGGCACTGGCATAAGGAAAAATGGAAATTCCCCCGCGAGGAGTGAATTCTCCAATAACCTCAATAAATTTTGGTTTCATCAGTTTGGTGAGATCATCACAAATTTTTTGCACGCAATCCTCATGAAAGTCCCCATGATTTCTAAAACTAAATAGGTAGAGCTTAAGAGATTTACTTTCCACCATTTTGTTATCAGCAATGTAGTTGATGAAAATACGAGCAAAGTCAGGCTGGTTTGTTTTTGGACAAAGGCTGGTAAACTCAGTGCAGACAAAAGTCGTCCAGGCATCTTTTCCCGGGTTTTTATTATCAAAGGCCTCGAGTACGTTTGGAGAGTAAGTGCTTGGATATTCATTGGTTACTTCGCCCAATTTAAAATCCTTGAGCTCTGTTTTACTTCTTGAGCTGGATATTTTCTTGTTCGCACTCTTTTTTGTTTTCTTCGCTACTTTGGCCATTTTTCAGTCCTATATTTGTCTAGTTTTTGATATGTTGAGGCCCAGTTATAAACAATGTAAACAAGCAATTCAAGTGGTCTCTATATAAACTACAGGGGCCAAACATAGACATTTAAGGGACTTGCCCATGGCCGATAAAGTTAATGTAGTTCTTCTTCAATTAGGTTCTCCGAAGACTCCCAGTATTCCAGACGTCAGAGCGTATCTGAAAGAGTTTTTGGGTGATCCTAGAGTTGTCGATATCAATCCACTTCTATGGAAAATTATTCTAAATTGTTTTGTCCTGCCATTTCGCCCGAAAAAATCGGCCGCCGCATATTCTCGAATCTGGAATGGCAAAGGTTTTCCACTAGTGGATATTACAGAGGATCTTCGCGACGAGGTCGAAAAAAATATTGGAAGTGATGATCTATTTGTGAAAACGGCTTACTTGCTCTCTAGCCCTCGCGCCCATGAACTCGTTGATGAGTGGGAAGAAATGGTTAAAGATTTCGAACCTAACGATGAAGGCCGATGGTTGTTTATCCCTCTTTTTCCGCAGTTTAGTGAGTCAACTACCATGAGTGTAATTGATGCTCTGGGTGGCGAGCTTGGAAATCGCGTGAATATGCCAAGTTTTGAATTTATCGCTAATCATCATCGCGCAAAATGTTTTATTGATCACTCTGTTCGTCTTATTGAAGAACATCTCGAAAAACAAAAAACCGAAGGTAACGAAGTTGAGGAGCTTATTCTTTCTTTTCATGGACTTCCAAAGAGGCGAGTGATCGAGAAAAAAGATAACTACTATCTTCATTGCTGGGAGACTTTTTATCTTATTCGTGAGCGCCTTCAACGTGTTCGTCCTGAGCAGGTGCACTTTACTTTTCAATCTCGTTTTGGAAATGATGAATGGCTCACTCCTGACACTGAAGAATACGCTGTCGACCTCGCGGAAAATGGAACGAAGAACATTGCCGTATACTGCCCGGCCTTTCTCGTTGATTGTTTAGAGACAACTGATGAAATCGGAACCGAACTTGGTGAAGCGGTTGAAGAAGCGGGTGGGCATGCAACGCAAGTGACGTGCCTCAATGCTGATCCTGCATGGGCCAAAGCATTCAGTGAATTTCTTCACTCTCTTGCTTACGATTCTCGTGCTGATCGCGCGAAACAATTTCATGAAGTTCCAAAGGATGTGTACGCCATGATGCCAGAGCAAACTTATCAGAACCCACCGATTTCCAAAGAAGCAAAAAGTACACTCGGAATTGTTTTTCTTACCTTGTTTTTAGATCTCGTGGGATTTTCTATTATCTTTCCTCTTTTTCCCGCACTCGCTAAACATTACTTACTTGTTGATGGAGATAATTATTGGCTGAATTTAATTTTTAATTCCGTCGCTAATATTACG
>JAURQB010000173.1 GCA_030836365.1 Bdellovibrionota bacterium
CCTATTATTTCTGAATATGAAAAACATTTTACCATTCCTCTAGGAGGAGAAACCGGGAGTGAGTATATTTTTGATATGATCTCAACCGATTTTGTCATGCCAGGTCGCTTCAACGGAGGAAGTAAAAAATATTATATGCACTGTGCGGAGTTTGTTAAAAAGGATTGTCACAGTTGTGATACGACAAAACTCTCACACGAAAATTACTGCGTTCATTACATTCACCCTCAAAAAGGCAAACAAAAAGGCTGTCTTGCCCGCGGTGTGATACCGACTTATTAAGTGAAGACCGTCTCTCAAACACTTTTTTTTACTTTATGCGCGCGCGCAAATGATCCTCGTTTTCATGATCCTATGGCGGAGGAAATTGTAAGAACTCACCCCGAAATTTCTCAACACTCACCTGATTGGATCACTCAAAAAATAATCACTCACCGAGCGAGTTTTTTTGATGGCCAAATTCGCCGAATCAAAAAAAATAACCCAACAACTAATCTTGCCTTGATTAACCTTGGCGGTGGTTTGTGCTCTCGATTTCAGCGGGTAAAAAAAGATATCTCTAACTCCATTCACCTAGATTTTCCGGAGGTCATTGAAGCGCTAAAAGATCTTTTTCCCGTGACGGCATCGCATCTAATTAGCGCGGATCTCAATGATCAGGACTGGATAGGCCAGGTGAAAAATGCCTTGAATGAATCTGAAACTCCGGTGTTCTGCCTGGAGGGTGTGAGTATGTATCTAGATAAAACACCTCTATTAAATTTATTTAACATGCTTCCCACTAATTTCTCGCGAGGTTTTATTGTCTGCGATTTACTTCATCCATTTTTTCAGCATCGGGCATATATTGTCCGAAGTGTCGCGCAGGTTGGCGCCAGCTTTCATTCTGGCGTGACGAGCACCAAGGAAATTATTGACGCCGCTCCCCTACTAAAACTCGATCACGCGCGCCCACCATTTGTGCCGACAGGTCTTCCTCAAATCCCTCCATTTAATCTCTACCAATTTGCTATCTTTTCATGGGGCCTTTAGCAGAAATTTCCCTGTGCCAACGCTCCATTCAAAGATCTGAGAAAATAAAAGTGCCTATCCACCTTTCACGAGGAAAACACTTTTATGAAACATTTCATTCTCATTGGCTTTTTACTCTGGCTAACCTATCAAGCGACAGATGCAACAGAAATTCAAATTCTTCACACCAATGATATTCACTCTCATCTTGATCACTCTATTCATCGCCCAGAACTTGGTGGACACGGCCGCTTAAAAACGATGATTGATCGATTGAGATCCGCAGCGGCGGCAGAAGGGGTACAAACCATTGCCATGGATGCCGGTGATTTTTCCGAAGGCCATATCTATTATCTTGCCGATCGCGGCCGAACCACTTTTCAAATTCATGGTAGCGTCGGTTTTGATGTTAGTGTCATCGGAAATCACGATTACCTGATGGGCGCAAAAGATTTAGACGTGATTTTAAGAGACGTTGATTTAAGCTTTGAATTATTAGGTGCCAATTTTCATACGTCACCAAAATATGTCAACATCAAAGAAAAAATGAAACCCTATTGGGAGACCGAAATTGATGGCGTCAAAATTGGTGTTCTTGGACTCACAACGGATGATCTTCTTTATGAATGGAGAATTGGTGACGGGCATATCTCCAACGAATACAAAGCAGCAAAAAAATATGCCAAAGAATTAAGAGAGCGAGGAAATGATCTCGTTATTGCGCTCACTCACATGGGGTTATCAAAAGATAAAAAACTGGCAAAGAAAGTTCCAGAAATTGATCTTATTGTCGGCGGCCATAGTCATGATGCGCTTCATACAGTGGTCTGGAAAAAAACAAAAAAAGGAAAACTCATCCCCATTGTTCAGGCCGGAAAACATGCCCAATGGCTTGGACGGCTAAGGCTTGATTACCGCAAAGAGCAGAAACGATTATATATTAAGGACTACGAACTTATACCGATTAACCAAGATCCAAAAGATCCGGATATTGAAAATCTTATTGGGACGGCCAACGATCAACTCAATTATCACTTTGGACAAGACTGGCTAGAAGAGCCCCTTGGCGAATCACGAATTACTCCAATTCATCGCGGTGGAAAACCAGAGGTATGGTACCATTTTATCACCGACTCCATGGTTGAGGCGATTGGCGCTGACATCGGTATGCACGTGAGTGCGCTAAGTGGAGACAACTACCCTGTTGGGTTAATTAATCGCCGCGCCATCTACAACTCAAACCCCAGAACTTTTGAGTTTGATCGCCATCTTGGCTATAACGTTTTTAGCACACGAGTAAAAGGAATTTGGGTCAGCGTTCTCGCCCGCATTGCTCTTCGTTTTGGGCTGCCCATGTATTTTTCAGGCCTCACTTTTGATTACAAAAAAGTAAAAGGGTCTCGCTATGATCACAAGTACAAAATAAAAAACTTACGCCATAACGGCAGAAGGATTAATCCATTTAAGTATTATAAAATTGCCTTAAGCGAAGCGATTGTCCGCGGCGGAGAAGCGATTACACCTTTTGTAAAACTTCTGATGCGCTTTAGTGACGACTACAAATACCCCATGTGGTTGGCCATTGAAGAACGTGTGCGCCAATTTGTCATTGTTGATGACGACTATCTAAATAATCGGCCTCCCTATGATGGAAAAGCCGATTACGTTAGTAGAAACCTACAATATCAATCCATCCCTGGGGCAAAGCGCTAGGGAGAAGAATTCCTCATAATTTTAAAGGTTTATCCAAGGTGTAGATAAAATCTGTTTAACGAGTTAGGCGCTTAATAAATCACACTAACTATCCGATAAAAGGATATGAAATTTTTAAAAATACCCTTTCTGTCGTTAGTGCTGTTTATCACTTCATTTTTTGAAGTGGCCGTTACCAAAAATAATCTCACGAATTTTTATCAGGTCACTCTACACATACCAATTGCCAACGCAAGCTCATACACTTGCCCAGCTGAGTATGATGACACCAGCCCTGAATGCCGAAGCCTAAAGGCAATGTATAATGGTTGTAACCCTGAAGGATCTGAGGATCTACATTATTCATGTAATAGAGAAGCGAACCTACAAGCCTCAAATATGCAAGTTGCTTCCAGTGAAGAAGACTTTGACGATACCTATGGTGTTGTTGAAGCAGACAACATCAAAGCATCAAGTTTTCTTGGTGTAATGATTAGCTTAGGAGCGGAAATTATTAGTGCGGGGATTAGACGTTTTGTTGTTGGGTCACTAACAGTTTCTGCCTGGATTCATTTAGGTGTCGCGGCTGTTTTGTTTACTGCTCTTGGAATAATGGGTCTTATAAAAAGTGGCGAAATAGAAGATCTAATAAAAACGAGGGCCGAAAAATATGGAGAAGAAAATAAAAGCCAATTGGCTTTTATAAAAGGAGCAGCAACTGACCTTAGCGCAATCAAATCGAATGATGAAGAGTTTGTGAATATACAAAGTGCAATGCTCGATGACAATATTGAAATATTTGAAGCGATGGCCACCCAAAATAATCATTACGCTATTGCCACTGGAATTGGCTCAGCCGGCATGTTAACAGCAATGGGATTTGCAATTGCGGAAATTTTCGAGTGTGGGGCAAGTTTCGGAGCAAAGGGATGTGTCTACAACACCCCTCAAGAAGAAGAAAAAATTAAACTCTACACTTATCTACTCCCTTCGCTCCTAGCGATTTTCATCTCTCCATCAACAGCAGAAGAAGATGACACTGAATCGACAAAATTAAAAGGTGAATCTTGGTTCTCCAACGTAATTTCAGGACTAGTCTCCTTCATTGGAGGCTGGGGAGCTCCGGAACTTGTTAAGGAAGGAGCTAATAAAGGAATTCAAAAAGCAGCAGAAGAAGAGATGAAAAGGAAGGCAGCAGAAAGTGCTTCAAAAAAACTACAAGAAGAAGCGGGGAAAAAGGCAACTAGTAAAATCGCTCCTATTATGCGAGCAATTTCTTTTGCTTTATCTGCAGCTAATCTGGCCTGGACAACTCATCTGTTTAATAAAGTTGCTAATACTTATACAGCAAGAGCAACTGCTCTGGAAACTCTTAAAGGAGAACTATTAGCGACTCACTCGGAAACTTCTGTCGAAAGTAATGCTGGAGATACGTCGATTACAACACAAGACCTGCGGGGACTCGACACGACTTATGGCGAGAGTGAGGACTTTTCCATCGGGAATTGTGCTGATGGTAACCTAAACGTAGATGCCCCTAAAGCCGACCCAGGTTGTAAAACTTCCCAAACAGCAACATTTGGACTTCCGAGTGGCACAATAAGTAATATGCCAAGCTTTGGCGGTAAAAGCTTACCTACAGATTCATCAACAATTGGAAGGGCCGTCGCAGACTATGCCAACGGAAAAGGTTTGGAAAATAGCTTCAAGTCCACGAACCTTGGCAATAGCGCAATAAGAAATAAAACAGCAAAAAAATTACTCAAAAAGGTGAAGGATTTAGCGGAACAGTTAACTGGTAACCCGAACGCATTTGCTCAAATGGTCAAGGAAGAAAACAAAAATCGCGCAGCCTTGGCAAATGCCATATCAAGCTCTATTCCAAAATCACTCTTCGATCAAATTCAGGATCCGCTAAAAGGTATTGAGGAAAAAGAGAGCGCGCCAAAAAACCAATTTGCGGCGCCAACAAAACAAGAAGAATTTGATTTTGAAATGCCCTCCATGCCGCAACAAGGTTTTGAGGAGTTTGGAGAAGATGGAGTTCACGATGGAGAACTGGCGGCGGTTAATGATGACTTCGCGGACCTCGCTTCAAACGCTGATGACATCGTGAAAAAAGATGGCGTGAGTATCTTTAAGGTCATTGAAACCAGATACAAAAAATCTGCGTACCCCCGGTTTTTCAAAAGAAAAGTAAAAAAACCAATCCAGGAAAATAAGAAATGATTCCCTTTGTTTTGAGACTAATACTGATCAGCTCACTATTTATTTGCTCTTTTGGAGAAGTATCGACACTCTCCAACATCTCATCAAGGTCAAACTTTTTACCGATTTCAATTGGCTTCAATCAAGCAAGAGCTGGGTTCAATTACGGACGATGCACATCTCAGCTTGAAGCTGATGCTTGTGACGGTATCAGAGATGCCTACAATGACTGTGTAGATAATGACGATAATGATGAAGATGATTGTGAAGATGCAGCAAATTCAGCAATAAACGCAAAAAATAGTGAAGAATTAGGCGAACTCGCTGCAGACTTAGAAGCACTATCTTCACTCGACTCTAATTCAGTTCAGCTTTGGATTCAGCTAAGTATCACCTTAATCGCGGAAATGGTCTCTGGAATTTACCGTATGGTCGTCGCTTGGACTTCTCTTTCGGCATGGATGCATGTAGGTGTTTCAATGGTCATGCTTGTTTATTTTATTATTTATCTCGTTTCCTATAAGAGCTGGGGCGATGGCGCTTTTAAAAAGATGGAGGAAATGACCGGAAGTTATGGGGATACCCTCCAACAAATAAATGTAATAACATCAGACCAGGACTTGGTTGAACAAAAGCAAATCATTCAACAACAAATTAACGCCTTAGAGGGAATGCGTAGTATATACAAAACCCACGCATGGGTTACGGCGATCGCTTCTGCAGTATTTACAGCAGCAAGCATTATCGCGATAGCTGAAATATTTACCTGTATTTTATCGGTCGGTCTATCTGGCTGTAGTAACCATGAACCCAAAACACATCACAATACATTTTTTTATTCATTGTTAAAAAAATTTGAACCACTACTTAAAAGTGTAAACGCCCAAGAAACAGACCCTCCACCTGAAGAATTTGATACTCTGGAGGAAGACGATTCTTTATTGGATACAAGATCCCAAAAGTCAGAAGTGGGAGGGCTTACAATTAGTGGATGGGCAACAACGGGAGTCTCTACAATTATACAAGTATTTTTTGGCAGTAGTTACACAATGGAGCTCGCCGTGAATGGATTTGCTAAATCTATTGCAAAAATATTCGGTCAAAAGACGGCAGGCTATACATCCGGCAAAGTCATTCCCATTCTACGTATTGTCGCTTTTATACTTAGTTCTGTAACAATGATCACCATATCCTTAAAATTTGATGATATTTCCTCAGAATATGAAAAAAGGAAAAATCTACTCACAAAGTTAAAAGACTCAATCACGACAACCGAATTAGGCTCCCAACAAAATTCACCCACAACAAACAATCAAGCAGGCGCGAATGCAGTAACGGACGCAAGAGGCCTTCAAGTGGGAAGTGGAAATGAAGGAAGCGATTTCATCTTTGGAGATTGCGCCACTGGAGACATTATGAGTGGCGATGTTCAAGGAGACTCTGGCTGCAAAAGTGGAAAAGGTATCAACCTTAAAACACCAAAGTTCAAACCGATCTCGACTCAAGGTTTTGACACAGGAGGGATCTCAACGGACCCAAGTGATGTTTTTGAGGCCGTTCAAGAAATGGCAGATGGCGGTGGGACAGCGGCGTTAAAAAAGACCGGTGCAAAAAATAATGCCGTCACTAAACGAGTCCTCGGAAACTTGTTAAAAAAACTTAAAACAGATCCTGATCTACAGCAGTTGCAAGAAAAAATGAGTATAAATGATGCAATCAAACAAGTACGAGCGGAACGTAAAAAAGTCGTTAATGATATTATCGCCTCCATTCCGCCTAAAGACTTGGAGGTTTTAACAAAAGGAATTCCTAACACACTTAAAAAAGAAGAAGGAAAAGAAAATAATAAATCTAATATTAATAAAAAAGATAAAGACAAAGAAGACACCACGAAAAAGAAGCAAAACTTAAACTTTGTGACTTATGGAGACAGTAAAGGTCCTAAAAAGAAAAAGAATATAGATAGTGCAGAGGCATTTAAAAATGTGAAGTTCAAGCAAAATGATATTGTCACCAAACCTGGTGTTAGTATTTGGAAGGTGCTAAATGTTCGCTACCAAAAATCTGCCTGGAGAAAGCTGCTCAATAAGAAAAGGCCAAGTAAAAAATAAAAAAGCCCTCTCAATGGAGGGCGTTTATAATGTGATAAAGTCGTAAACTTTATTTCTTCTTTTTCTTCATTAAGAAAAATGCACCCACAACAACTGCGCCGACAATTGCATAGGTTGTTGTATCGTCTCCTCCACCTGCGCCCGCACTTTTCTTTCGCTGAGCACCGATATCCATTTGACCACCTTCACTTGGGATAAAAGTCGTATCTCCAAGAAGGTCTTCATCTTTCTTTTTCACAAAGTTAGCAATGTTTTGATTTTTCTGTCTAAAGACTCTTAAGCTACCAACAATGTTATCAAAAATTCCTTGGTAACTTGAATAATGATCTTTTGCCACACTTAACGTCACCGCAACACCCAAGTCTTCTTTAACCGTGGCCAAATACCTTGTATAAAACCCAGGGACTTCTGAAGCAAGATGAAGAGCATCGACCCATCGATGGCCATTAACATCTTTAATGTTTGCGTACTTTGATTCACTCACCTGAGTTTTTCCGCCGGGAAGAGTGAAGGTTTTTTGTTTCTTCAGATAATCTTGATATTGGGGCAGGCTATCCTGAGAGCCCCTTACTTTGGCGGCCAGAATAATAATTGCTTCTTTTTTTCGATCATTATTTGTACTCTGACAAACCCACTCTGTTCCCTCAAGTGCACATTCCCAACCAGAAGGTAATTCAAACTCCGTATATTGATTGGTAAATCTTTTTGCTTGTGCACTCAAACAAATAAAGCAAAAAACGGTAAAGAAAAATATTTTCACGCGCATCATGAGAGACTCCTAAATTATTCTTTCTTTTAATTTTAACTGATGATGGAATTCAAACAACAAGAAAATTATGCACTTATGTATTTTTTAGCGAACCCGAACAATGAAACCTTTTTTAATAGGAATATTTCGATGAATTTTGTTTATCTTCACAACCGAAGAATCACTTTCAACACTAAAAATTACTCCACTGGCAATTAAAATATTACCCCCAAAAAAATCACTCTGATAAATATCAACACTCATCCCACGCTCAATGTCACTGCTGATACCCTTATTGATTTTCACGAAATTACTTCGCGGACTGATTTTTGAAATAGTTGCACTATCTCGATATTCCTTAAATTCTCGGTCAAGAGAGTTCGTGCTCTCGATACCTTTTCCCATCCATGTTAAGCCAGCACCAACTCTCCAGCCCTCATCCGTGCTCGATCCACTAAAAATGCGAGAAGCAAAAACTCGCCCCCCCCAAGAGCTACCCCACAACCCCAATTCAACTTTTGGACGCATCCACGATCTGTTAATGGAATTAAATAAATTTGTCACACCAGTGCTCATCTCAGGTCTGGCAGCGACACTTCCTCCAAAAGGATCATTATTTAAACTGATGATTCCATCTACACCAAGCATGAAAGACGCCATCGTTCCCTTGAAAAGGTAATGGACATCATAGAGTAGTTCATCACTCAGGTGATCCGGCGGTAATTGATAATGAAGAGAGCCTTCAATAAAGTGGCCAGAAACAAAAGGAGCAGAAAACAATAATCCCCCTTTTATCCAAAGCCCATCATCACCGAGAATAATATTATTATTTGGTGCACTACCTGTAGCATAAATATTGTTGGTGTAAGCAGTATTTCTAACATCTCCTTCAAACGCGAAAAACATCCCCAAAGCGTTGGCCAAATGAAACTTCCCCCCCACATGATAACTTTCGATATTCGTATTCTTCAACTGAATTTCATCAGAGGTAGAATTTACAATTCGAAAACGCCCACCCCCAAACATTTCAAAATTTGGAGCAAATCCATACTTTATTAAAAGATCCGAGTTGATCATCGAAAACTCTTCATCAGGCTCCATGTTGACGACGTTTCCATCAATATCAAAACTTGCCGTTTTGTAAAAATAACTTCCAGATAAATCGACGCGTAGCTCTTTTTCTCGAACTGTTTTACCTAAAATTGTTTTTGAATGAACCCGATTAAAATGGCCTTGAAAAAATAAAATAAAAAATACTAAACAAATTCGCCCCACTGGCCCCTCTCTTGTCTAAATCCAAATTCATTTGGCCGCATCTCATCTACGTCCACATCACAATGATACAGTCTTTTTACAACAGGCCAATGCCCCGGCAATTTTTCAAACAAGACCACTCCAGAAACATAAAGAGATAGAGGAAAATCAAAATCATTTCTCGCTGTGCTGACCGCTTGCCGTAAAATAGACTCTCTTTTTGGCCTGCCAATAGGAAGAACCGTTTCATAAAATTTTTTTCCTCTGCGCTTAAACTTAACTTCCCAATCCTCTAGCGAATTCGCCAAACTTTCTTGAGCGTAGATAAGCTCCTCGGGGAGGTTGGCACTCAGGAATATCATTGGTTTTTTGGCATAAGAAAAATCTAGCTGCTTAAAATTTAAACGCAAAAGTTGATCTTGCCCAAAAAATATTGACTCCAAATCTTCGGTCAAAATTTGACTAAGGGCCTCAATACCTTTTTTTGCTTGCTGATGCTGCCCCTTAAAAGGCAGCTCAAACGGCGGCAAAATAGTCATTTGTAACATTTTACAGTGATTGTAGTGAGGATCAAATTGTCGTCTGAAAGAGTCGATTTTTTTAAACTGAACAAAGTTTTGATGAAACGTCAGGCCAATAAAATACACTTATCCCTCCTTGGACAGCGAATGCGCCTAGGGATATTGTATGACTATCAAAGATAAATAGAAAGTATTTTTTAAGCAGCTCTCTCTTGCATGATTGGGCATGCAGGTTTAACCGGTAAAAACAATCGGGTATAAAAGAAATTTTTCTCACGTACAAATCGCAGCTTACCGCCATTTTCAGAGCAAATGGCATCAATTGACTCCAACCCAAACGTTTCAGAGCTTGATGAAAAAGCACTATTAACCTGAACCTTATTTTTCAAAGCGAACAATAAGTGTCCGTTAACAACTTTAATTCTCAGTGAAATATCGCTACTTGAGTACGCATGTTGTTTGAGATTTTGAGCGAGATTAGACAAGATAACAGTAAAGTCATTTTTAGCTATTTCTGATTGATAGTGTTGAATGTTATCGTCAGCTGAAATAATTAAGCTAACCTCTCGATCAATAAAAAATTGCCTCGTGAATTCCACTATCTCACTGCAGTCCCACTTTTTGCCACCGGTTGGGCCTTTCGTGCTTTTTACTTCTTGTAATTTTGAAACCTGATAAATAGCACTTTCGCACTCTTGTTGAATGATACGCAACTCCTCTCTACCTCCGGTTTTGTTTTCTTTTTCGCAAAGAAGGTAAATCTGCTGCAAGTGATTGATTAAATCATGAAGAATTATATTTTTGTTAGGCATTGGCCCTCCCTTTAAAACCGCGTGCAACGGCGGTGTAAAAAAAACTTCGGAAGGGCCTTAGATGAAACTATCTAACGGGAAAATACTTAGCGTCACCGCCAAGTTCCTCTTCAATCCGTAGAAGCTGATTATATTTCTCCATCCTATCCGAACGAGATGCAGATCCCGTTTTGATATGTCCAGCTCCTGTGGCAACCGCCAGGTCAGCAATAAAGTGATCACCTGTTTCACCAGAGCGATGACTAATAATTGCTTCAAAGTCATGGCCATATGCCAGATTCATTGCCTCAAATGTTTCAGTCAGTGTTCCGATTTGATTAACTTTTACCAAGATCGAATTGGCCAAGTTTTTATCAATTCCCTCTTGGAGAATTTTTTTGTTGGTCACAAATAAGTCATCCCCAACAAGTAAAACTTTTTGACCTAACTGAGCATTTAGCAATGCCCAACCCTCGTGATCATCTTCCGCAAGCCCATCCTCTATCGAATAGATCGGATACTGCGCAACTAGAGATGAATAATAATCAACCATTTGCGCAGAGGAGAAATTTTTCCCCTGCATCTGATACACACCATTTGAATAAAACTCACTACTGGCCGAATCAAGACTTAAACTAATATCACTTCCAGCTCTAAATCCCGCCTTTTCTATTGCTGTTAAGATCAGCTCAATTGCTTGCTCATGACTCTCTAATTCAGGAGCAAACCCTCCTTCATCTCCAACGTTTGTACTTAAACCTTTTGAGCTCAGAACTGACTTTAGTGCATGAAATGTTTCTACTCCTGCACGAAAGTTTTCACTAAAACTCGACTTAAGGTGTGGAATAATCATGAACTCTTGAATATCAAGGTTGTTACTAGCGTGCTCTCCACCGTTAATAATATTCATCAGCGGCGATGGAAGGCACATTCCCCTCTTATGCATTGGAGACTCTGGGATGGATGATAAGTACTGAAACAAACTTATTCCCTTGGCCATGGCGCCTGCTCTTGCACACGCCATACTCACCGCGAGCATCCCATTGGCCCCAAGATTTTTCTTAAACTCGGTCCCATCTAGTTCCAACATCGTGTAATCAATTTCTTTTTGTGCGGTTACATCTTTGCCAATTATTGCTGGAGCAATTTGATCATGAACATTTGCAATTGCCTGACGAACAGACTTCCCAAGGTAATAGGACTTATCTCCATCTCTTAATTCAAGAGCTTCCTTTGTTCCCGTCGATGCCCCACTAGGGACTGCTGCTCTTGCAAGCATTCCATTGTCTAAATGAACATCGGCCTCAATTGTTGGGTTTCCCCTGGAGTCTAAAATCTGTCGGGCGAAAATTTTTGATATAGTGGCCATGAAAAAATACCTCAATAAATAAATTAAATATCAAAA
>JAURQB010000008.1 GCA_030836365.1 Bdellovibrionota bacterium
TAACAAAAGATGGATGCCCAGTTGCACAACCAAGGTTAACAAGTCGCCCTTGAGCAAGAAGAATAATTCTCTTGCCTTCTTTAGATGTGTAAAGATCAACTTGAGGCTTGATATTTGTTTCAGTGTAATTGGTGTGAAGGTGCTTAATAGAAATTTCGCTGTCAAAGTGACCGATGTTACAAACGATTGTTCCGTCTTTCATTGAGTCAAGATGGCCTGAATTGATCACGTCAACACAACCAGTTGTTGTACAGAAGATATCACCAATTTTTGCTGCATCTTCCATTTTCATTACTTCATAGCCTTCCATTGCCGCTTGAAGCGCACAAATTGGATCGATTTCTGTAACGATAACTCGTCCACCAAGACCTTTAAAAGAGCCTGCTGAACCTTTACCAACATCACCGTAACCAGCAACAACGCAAGTTTTACCAGCGATCATGACATCTGTTGCACGCTTAATACCGTCAACAAGTGACTCACGACAACCGTAAAGGTTATCAAATTTTGACTTCGTTACGGAGTCATTAATATTAATCGCAGGCATTTTTAGTGTGCCTTTTTGCTGACGCTCATAAAGTCTGTGAACACCCGTAGTTGTCTCTTCAGATAGACCAACAATACCTTCAATTAATTCTGGGTATTTGTCATGAACCATATTTGTTAGGTCACCGCCATCATCAAGAATAATATTTAAGCCCTTTCCGTCCGGCCATTTTAGGGTTTGCTCAATACACCAATCAAACTCCTCTTCATTCATTCCTTTCCAAGCAAATACAGGAATACCTTTGGCCGCGATCGCCGCTGCTGCATGATCCTGAGTAGAAAAAATATTACATGATGACCATCTAACCTCCGCACCAAGTTCAACAAGAGTTTCGATTAAAACGGCCGTCTGAATTGTCATATGAAGACAACCAGCAATTCGTGCTCCCTGAAGTGGTTTAGATGCTCCAAACTCTTCTCTTAAACTGATTAATCCTGGCATTTCAGATTCAGCAATCTCAATTTCTTTGCGTCCCCAATCAGCTAAGCTGATATCCTTGACTTTGTAATCTTGTGCAGACATGGCTTTACTCCTTAAATTTTTAAAAATATCGCGAATTTATACCATGCAGACCAATGAACTTCTACATGCTTTATTGACTTTTTCTTCATAAAGAGTGAATGTCCAGCGATGAAAACAACGCACGACGACAATACAACTTTATCAAACCTAACTGAAGCCAAGGAATTCTTCATTTCTTGCCCATCTGAATGTGAGGAGCTGCTCTATTCAGAAGTAAAAGATCAACTGAAAGCTCAAAAGCTGTCCCCAAAAATGGTGAAGCCAAATAAGGGTGGGGTCTATTTTCGAGGGACTTTTGAAGAAGTAATCCGTACAAGTATTCATCTTCGAACAGCAAGTCGTGTATTTTGGATTTTCGATAAAATCTACTTCAAAGATGAGCAAGATTTTTACCGAAAAGCTTTAAAAACTCCATGGGAGCATATCCTTCACTCAAAAAAGACCTTTAAAATTGATACGTCTACAAGTGGTGGAAGTAGAAGCAAGATTAGAAATACTCATTTTATGAGCTTAAAACTCAAAGATGCTTTAGTTGATTCATTCAAAAATAAAGGCGCTGAGCGGCCTAGTGTTGAAAAGTTTCGGCCAAATGTATTGATAAAAAATAAAATCGTATCCAGTAATGGGCCACTGCAGGCTCAAATTCATGTGGATTTATTTGGTATACCATTGTCAAATCGAGGTTACCGAGTTCCCGGCCATGGCGCTCCCCTGAGAGAGAACCTTGCTGCGGCAATCGCACTAAACATGCCTGAAATAACCAGTGATATGGCAGTAATTGATTCAATGAGTGGATCTGGGACATTTTTAATTGAAACATTCTTATTAAAAAATAAAATCAGTCCACAGTTTTTGAGAATTCCAGAATATCAAAAAGATCAAGCGACTTGGTCATTTAATCATTTCCCTGTTCTATTCAAAAATCGAACTTGGACGAAAAAAATTAATTCCTACATAGATGAAGTTGCCAAGAAAGATGAAGCAAATCTTATCGATGCTCAAGAAGAACAATTTCATGGTGTTGATAACGATTTAAACGCAGTCAACGTTTCGATGGATAACCTAAAGAAAGCTGGGTTATTTAACAAGGTTTCAATCACAAAATCAGATGGGACAAAGATTGATTCAAAAGGCTTTGAGAAAGGTATTATTTTCTGTAATCCTCCTTATGGTGAGCGACTGGGGGAACTAAATGAGCTTGAAGAGCTATATTATCAGTATGGTGAAAACCTAAAAAATAATTTCAAGGGTTTCAGTGCCTTCATTTTTACAGGAAATCAAGATCTACGAAAGAAAATTTCTCTTCGCACATCTAAAAGAATAAAACTCTATAACGGCCCAATTGAGTGCCGGTTATTAAAGTATGACCTTTATTAAATTCTCATTATTTTTTGAAAATTTCTGAAGCTCGCATTGCAAAAACGGGACCTGCAAACCTAAGCATTGCAGGTATATTTTTCACCTTATCCTGCTGCTTGTTTGATTGTGAAAAATTATATTGCCTGATCTCGGTTTCCTTTAAGAAAATGAAATGACCTTTTGATCCATATTTACGAAGGACGAACTCACTATCAAGAAAACAAATATCTCTTACCATCAAGTTGTCTGAGAGGAATATCAAGATACAATATTCGCTCATTTCAACTAATGACTTTCGAAACTTAACACCCTTAATATTCGATTTATCTCCCCAGGAGACCTGCACCTCAATACGCTTTCCATCAAGAAAAAAATCAAATCCTCTTTGACTTGTGGACTTATTTTGCTCAAGTCCAAAAATGATTTTGGCGTACCACTCTCCCAGCTGAACAGGAAGTTTTTTTCGATTAATTAGAACATCGTGATCGCGAAAAACTTTGTAGCACTCACTTATTTTTTCTAAGGCATTAAACACTTCTAACTGTCTTGGAATATAATAAACACCTACTTTCTTTTTCAAATTAGGAGATAATTCTTTTGAGTATTGATTTTTATACCATTTTTCAAAACGCTCATTAGGAAATACTTCTATTGAAGAATGGGCATAGCCAAGATTTAAAACCTCATCAAGAGTTGCATTTTCACTTTTCAAGAAAACTTCTAGAGGAGCATATTTATCTTCATTTTCAATATATAAAGACTGCTTAAAGTGGTCACTGCTGCCATGCTTTTTGCTGTTATACTCGAGAATAAATTTTGCTAGTTTTTCTTTCACGACTCTATACTAACGCGGCCATAAGTTTGTGTCACCCACAATAAAAAAAGGGAGCTCTTATGAGCTCCCTTTTACATCGTATCTGTTTATTTTATTAGTAGATGTACTGTGACCATGTACTATATTCATAAAATGAAATGTTACCGTCGCTATCAACTGATCCCGCTTTAACTGGGTTCGCCATTAGTGGCTGGTTAAGATCGATAACATACTCAATTCCACCATGCTCAATTAAGTAAGCCGCGCTTCCAAACTGAGTGATCATATTTGATTTGTAAGTACCATTAGTTGTAATTATCTTTAATTCTTCTAATAGGTCCTCACTTGATAATCCATCTTCACGCTGAATAGACTCACCAAAAATTTTTCGCCTAATATTCATATTATATGAACCGTAATTAAGATCTGGAGTTAATGCATCTCCGATACCTTTGAATGTATTCGACAACCAATTAGTGAAACCACCCTCTGTTGAGTAATCAGCATCATACAAGTCTTTATTCTGCCCTGTAAATTCAGTGTAAACCAGACCAACATTATCATAATTGATATTTGCTGCACTCTTAAAACCTGAAACAGAAATAAACTGCCCATCTGAGATAAGAGACTTAAACTCTGCGACTCCGCCGGTGAGCGTTCTAAAAGAACTTACACCAGTTGAAACTACATCATCATCTAAGTCTGAGTCGACATCAACGTCTGAATTATTGTCTACTGAGTTGACAGGTGCATTCGTTGCAACTGTTTGATTTTCACTTCCGCAAGCACCAAGAAGTACCGTTAGTGCCAGCAAACACAAAATACTAAAAAATTTTCTACCTAACATATTACCTCCGCCGTTATTGGCATTTTTCATCACTCCTGCTCTTGCCAGGAAATTAATAATTCACAAATTTATATACAAAACAAGTGCCAACTTTTTTCACCTTGTTTTGCATACTTGCTTATTGGCACTGACAATATTTTGAGGCGACTGACCAAACTTTTGACAATTTTTTGCTTCTCCCCCATACCTAAAAGGACAAGAAAGGGGTAAAATAGCCCTTCAATGCTTGTGATTAAAAAGTAAGGATTAAAGATGAAGTCAATCAATGGTCTCTCCAAGAAGTGTCTCCTCATCATTATGGATGGGTTTGGTATCAACTCTCAGAGCAAATTAAATGCCATTTCCGCTGCAAAAACACCGAATTTAGATCATTTATTTGAACACTTCCCAAATACCCTTATCCAACCGGGAGGAGAGCTCGTAGGACTACCAAAAGGTATTTCAGGTAATAGTGAAGTTGGTCACATGAATCTCGGTGCTGGCAGACCTGTCAGACAAGACCTGGTTCGCATTAATGAATCAATTAAAAGTTCAGAACTTCCTAATTTACTAGAATTTAAAAACCTTATTCAAAAGACCCAAGACGGGACGAAAAGACTGCATCTACTTGGTCTTCTCAGTAATGGAGGAGTGCATAGTCACATTGATCATCTCATCTATATTAGTAATGAACTCAAAAAATATCCAGCATTTGAAGTCTACCTTCATGCTTTCATGGATGGACGAGATACGGCCAAAAATGTTGGGAGTAAATATTTACAGCAAATAGAAGATGCAGGTATTAAGCTCGCTTCTATGCAAGGGCGATCAATTGGAATGGACCGTGATCGAAGATGGGAAAAAATTGAAAACTGTTATCAAACGCTTATTGGTCAAGGTGAATCAACTTCGTTATCACCACGAGATTATTTAGCAAAAGAATACCAGGAAAATCGTTTTGACGAATTTATTTCACCGGCCCTATTTGATTCCAATGGAGCAATTCAAAACGGCGATTCACTATTTTTTCTTAACTTTAGACCTGACCGAGCAGTTCAATTAACACAAGCTTTAACCTTACCTGATTTTAATGAATTTCCTCGAAACATTAAGCCGGGCCATTTTCTTTGTATGACTCCCTATATTCCAGACGATATTGAACTTCCAATTCTATTTGATAAAGAACACCTTCAAGGAACTCTGACTGAATACCTCTCAAGTCTTCATTTGAAGCAGCTAAAAATTGCCGAAACAGAGAAATATGCTCATGTTACTTTCTTTTTTAATGGTGGGGAGAAAAAAGAGTTTCCGCATGAAAAACACATTCTCATTTCTTCTCCAAAAGAAGTTGAAACATATGATCAAAAACCGGAGATGAGTGCTTTTGAAGTTTCTGAAGCCCTTAAAAATGAAATCACTAATGATTCTTTTGATTTTTACTTAGTAAACTTTGCAAATTGCGACATGGTTGGTCACACAGGAAACTTTGAGGCAACGATTAAGGCCGTAGAAGTTGTGGATTCATGTATTGGAGACCTTATCAAAACATGTCATCATAAGAACATCAGTGTTTTAATTACTGCAGATCACGGTAATGCAGATGAAATGATATATGAGGATGGAACTCCACATACGGCCCATTCTGGAGCAAAGGTCCCCTTTATTCTTACTCATCCGAGTTTGAAGGACCAACAACTCTCAGAAAATCTAAAAAGTACGAAAAGTCTTCAAGATGTTGCTCCAACTGTTGTTAGTATTCTTGGATTAGATCAACCAAAATCATTTGAAGGGGCATCGCTGTTTCTATAGGCGGCATTCAAAAGATCCTCCCAAATAAGACTTTGCATAGAGAAATCATTTTCAACTTCCCTTGGATGAACAAATATTTTTTCATTGACCAAAGAGAGAATACTCTCATCTTTTTTCATTTCATTTAAGTGGTTTAATGTTATGTCAAAATCGACACTCAAAAATCCGGTTGTCCAAATTTTATCTAGATTTTTTATCGGCAAAATACCCGCGAGAGACCAATACAAAATTAAAATGGGAAACTCTAAATCCCTAGCATGAAGTTTTAATTTTTCCTCTGCAATCTCAGATTCAATCGAAATAGCATAACGCTTTAGCGCTCTCTTTTTTTTAATATGCCTATTGGTGATAAAGGTGATTTTTTCTCGAATGAGTTTTCCTTTGCTGCCAATTCCTATGATATCTAACCCTGGCACACTCCTCGAGCTATATCCATAAATATCAACCTCAATAAATTTTGTCCCCACACTAATGTATGACTTAAGCTTGGTTCCCAATGACATCTCCTTTACTTCTAACGCGTTTAAATAAAAGCAAAAAAGAAAAAATTTGAAATATCAGAAGTGATTAAAATGATTGGTTTGAAAAGTGACAATCTGCCAAAGATCTATTGCCATCTTGAACTTTTGCCGCGTGAACTAACTTTAAATCATGGGCATAATTTTTTTTCATTACATCACATGCCGCTTGCGCAGATATTTGACAGGCTTTCTTAATTAGAGAATGGCCACAATTGAGGTTTAATTTAACCATTGTCGCAAATTCACACATAACAGATTGTTGATCATTACTAACAAGTGCTCGAGTAAATGATGATTTCAACTTTTGCTCCCCTTTGCATAGAGTTCTGGGATTAAAAGTTTTTCCCATACAATTAAGCTTCATTGGGCCTTCAATGTTAGACAGTAAAGGAGATTCTTTAAAGTGCTTAGAGCAAGCATCTTTTAATGTATAAGATTTTAGCAATCGATTTTGATGTTGCAGGCTAAAATGTGAGGTATTACTTCCATGAGAAGCTAAACTAAATATGAAGATGAAAAAAAGCACCAAGCTACGCTGGAAATAATCCTCGAACACGCATCGCATTTGCCAACCTTTGAAGAGCTGCTATAAAGGCAGCTTGTTTCATATCTACTTTATAAGTTTCGTGGCACTTGATGACATTGTCAAAAGCCTCTTTGAGAATTGAGTAAAGCTTGCTGTTTATTTGATCTAGGTCCCAGAAGAAATTTTGGAGTCCCTGAACCCATTCAAAATAAGAAACAATAACACCACCAGCATTACATAAAATGTCAGGAATAATGAATGCTCCATTTTTTGTACAAATTTCAACTGCGTCTTTTGTCAGAGGACCGTTTGCTCCTTCAGCAATAATTTTGGCTTTTACACGAGGTGCGTTTTCTTTTGTCACAACACCATCGATTGCAGCCGGAACAAGAATATCAACATCAAGTTCCAATAGCTCTTCGTTGGATATTTTTTTATCAGGATATAAATCGGCCAATAGTTTTCCAGATTTGGTCCACTCCACAGCTTCTTGAAGGTTTAATCCATTTGGATCATAAACACCACCACTGACATCACTGACAGCAACAATCTTTGCTCCTTGAGCAGCTAAATCTACTGCCGCCGGTACACCTACTTTACCAAAACCGTGGACAGCGACCTTTGTGTTTTCATTGATTTTGTAATTTAGATAATCGGCAGCAAACTTCACGCAGAATGCAACACCTTTACCTGTGGATTCAGCACGACCTAATGAACCGCCGACGCTGATTGGTTTACCGGTGACAACACCTGGAACCGTATAACCTTTTAGCTGAGAATACGTATCTAAAAACCAGGCCATTGTTTGCCCATCCGTACCAATGTCAGGAGCAGGAATATCAACTGTTGGGCCAACCATCATATTAATTTCAGTTGCATATCTTCTTGTTAGAGCCTGGAGCTCCTGTCTAGACAATTCTCTAGGGTCAACTTTAATACCACCTTTTGCTCCTCCCAGAGGAAGCCCAACGAGCGCACATTTGAATGTCATTAACATCGCAAGTGCAGCAGTTTCAGCCAAATCAACATTAGGGTGGAAACGAATACCACCTTTTCCAGGCCCAATCGTCATATTATGCTGAACTCGATACCCTAAAAAAGTTTTAACTGTACCGTCATCAAGCCTAATTGGCACAGACACAGTTAATGATCTTTTTGGATACCGTAAACGATCTAAAATATTTGGGTCTAAATTCATGGCCGAAGCAGCTGACTCAAGTTGGCCAATTGCATCTTGGTATAAAACGTTATCGAGCAGGTTATCCATTTAACTTATTCCTGAAAAATTTTGGATCTAAGTATATCTAATTAGAGAGAAAGTAAAAATGTATTATTAGATAATATGCAGTTTTTTTTAAACTTAAAAACTTTTTTGATACAAGAGCTGAATTCGTCTATCTGCATCATCGAGAGCTATTGACTTAGATGGTTGAATAGCAAGGATTTGTGCCTTCAAAGTATCGGTCAGACTTTTTTGCATCAAAGCTGTCCATTCCTCGTTACGTAGGTTTAGGTTTACTTCAGTCAGTATTTGAGGCGCCTGAAATTCCTTTCTCAGTCGAAATTCCATTCTACCCGACAAAGAAAACTGTGCCGTTGCGTCAATCCACGGGTTAATTAATAGAATACTTCCACGTCCACGAAGTAACTTAGCACGAAATTTAAGTTTAAAATTCTCTGAAATAGAAGTCGTACTTGATGGCCTCAAGGCTTTTCTGGCCGAATTCACTTTTGCCAGGCCTGATTTTTTTGGAGCATTTTTTACTTTATGCATAAGTCTTTTATCCAGATAGCGTAAAAGTCCTTTTTCAATAACTCTTCGTTTTTGCTCCACTGTAGGTAGCGCCCCTTCATCGTAGTTCGTCAGGCCGTAGTTATGACGATATTCATCTACTTCCTGCCATTTACCAATTTGGTTCTTTAATTGGCCTAAGGCTCCAGCGTGATCATTGCTCCACATAGAGTCAAGGAATGACTCCTCTTCGTAGATAGCAAAAGTATTTGTTTCAGGTACATAGTTTTGAGGAATTCTGAAATTAGATGCATATGAGTTTGAAATAAACCCAAGAATTAGTGCCGAGAATAAGAGAAGTTTCACCTGTCTAAATTTCATACAAACCTTCATGAATAAATGCCTGTAATTACGACATTTCATTGCTAATGAAGTATTAATGAGCAATGGAGGTGCCAACTTTTTTTGCCACCTCCAATTTATTTTATCAGATTAATTCTCGATACTTATTTAACGGACAACGTTTTCCGTTTGCTTTAACAATTCCTTAAGTGCTTTCCGGGCTGCAGGGTCTAGCTCTTTCGCTTGTGACTTCATCACCTTAAGAAAAGCATTAGCCGACATTCCAACCGGAAGGCTTGCTTGTTTTTTTGATCTCGTGGTCATTTTCTTTTTACTGACGATTCCACCATCTCTAATCATTCTTCTGAGCTCTAGACGTTTTCTAACAGCTCCTAATAAAATTTGCCGTTCAACTTTTTTCCTGAAAGTTTTATCATCAATTCCATTTAACTCAATTAAGACGTACTTTTCAATATCATATGTCTTAGCAGCTTCCTTCACTTTCTTTGGCAGCTTTGCAATGATCAAACTTCGATGAACCTCAGTTTTAGATATTCCTAGTGCCTTACAAATTTTTCGCTCTGAACTTTTCGTTGCCTTCTGATAATTTAAAATACCGTCGGCCTTATCAATATAATGAAGTGCTTCTCTGGATGAGTTTTCAGAAAATTGAATCGCCATCAGTTCATCAGATGTTTTATCTTCAAGAACAAAACATGGTGCAGCTTCAATCTCAATACTCGTCATTGCCCGATAGCGTCTTTCTCCACAGATTAAAACAAATTTATTTTTTTCTCTGTGAACAACGAGTGGTTGAATCAGACCATTAGCCTCAATGTTGGCGGCGAGCTCCCTAATTGAAGATTCATTAAACTTCGTTCGAACTTGATCCTTAACAACAATTGACTTTAAAGCAACTTCTTGAAGCTTCGCTCCATCAAAAAGATCGTCACCATAATCTTTAAATAGATCCTGGTTTAAAGAAATTACTTTTCTATTTTTTTTCGATACACGCTTTTGAAACGTTTTTGCCATCCTTAGCTCCTAATATAAAAATAAACGAAAACCTAAAACAACTCTTTTAAAGCCCCAAAGATTTCCAAAGACTTTCGTAGTCTTGCTTACCTTTACTGGAATTTCCTTGCATAAAAACAGGGATTCCCATTGAAATAGATTCTTGCATCTGAACAAGATTTCTAATCGGACTAGTAATGGCAAATGATTGCGATAATTCATTCAGTCGTTGTTTTTCAATTTTTCTTCTTGTGTTGACAAGATTTGGAATAATTGAAAATTCAAGATCAGGATTTTCAGAATCTTTTATAATTTCAAATGTGTCTAGCAACTCTTCGAGTCCATCAATTGAATAATCCTGTGCCTGAGTTGGAATTAATATTCTATTTGAAGCAACTAGCGCCATAATTAACTCATCTCCTAAAACTGGAGGAGTATCAATGACAACGTAATCATAAGAATCTTCACCCATTGCCTGAAGTCTTAATCTTAACAATCTCTCTTTTCTTCCTGCTTCTCTTCTGATGTCTCCCTCAGATAGAATCAAAAGCTTTGAAAGATTGGCAAGATGTCTGCTGGATGGAATGACAGAAATATTTTGATGAAATTCCCCCACGCCTTCGCTTGGTATAACAAGCTCCTCATAACCGACATCACCAATAAGCCATTCAGGGACAAGAGTTCGTTGAACTTGAACTCCAAAAGTTGAACTTAAGTTAGCCTGACTATCCAAATCAATAACGAGAACTTTGTTACCTTTATTAGCAAGATGACAAGCGAGTTGATAGCATTGCATTGTTTTGCCAACTCCGCCCTTATTATTGGCCACTGTTATTACTTCCATGTATACCTCCATCGTTCACACCAAAAAAAATTTTTTGATTCATGAACACTTTTTAGCCATAATATAATTTTATTTAATAAACCCCTTAGAAGTCAAAATAATATTTATTTGTTGATCGTTTAAGTCTGATTCTACATAATGAATAAAAGAAACTTGGAGGTAAATGATGGCCATAAAAAATATTTCTGTAAACGATCTTGATAACAAAAGAAAAGACGATCAAACAATCATTCTTATTGATTGTCGAGAGCAGGCTGAATGGGATGATGCGCACATTGAAGGATTCACATTAATTCCTCTTAGTTGCTTTGAGCAATCTCTTGAAGTCTTAAAAGATAAAGCGCAAGATATCCACATTATGTGTCGTTCAGGCAAAAGAAGCATGAATGCCTGTATGTTTTTAGAAGAGAATGGGTATGAGAATCTTTATAATGTTGAGGGCGGTATTTTAGCTTGGAAGGATGCAGGGCTGGAGACCAAGTAAATGTTATATCTTGATTATAATGGATCCGCTCCTCTTAGAAGCTCGGTTGAAAACTTTTTAAAGACAAGACTAGAAAATAGAGGACCATACGCAAACCCAAACGCTAGTCACTTCCTGGGAAGTAAGTGCTTAATGGCCATTGAAAAATCCCGAAGAAATCTCGCAAAATTTCTAGATTGTGAAAATCATCAAATTATTTTTAACTCTGGCTCTACAGAAGGAATCTCAAGCGTTTTTCTTCATACATATTTCAAGTTTAAAGATACGGACAGAAAAATAATCCTTGTCAGTGATACTGAGCATGCGGCTCCAATTAATGAGAGTACTTTTCTAGAAAATCATGGTTTCAAAACAGTCTTTATCCCGACAAAAAGAGATGGAGAGACTGATTTAGATTTTCTACAAAAATGCTTTATCGAGCATAAAAATGAAATTGCCTTAGTGGCAATTATGGCCGCCAACAATGAAACAGGTGTCATTCAACCATATGAACGAATTGCAAAAATGTGCCAAGAAGTTAATGCTCCATATCTTTGCGACACAACACAAATCTTAGGAAAAGCTAGTTTTTCATTCAAAAATTGTGATGCTGACTTTATTACAGTTTCAGGTCATAAACTAGGAGCACTACCAGGCGTCGGTGCATTAATTTTAAAAACACCTAATGAGTTTATTCCAACAATTCACGGAGGAAATCAAGAGTCAGGACTTCGCGGAGGGACTCAAAATTATGTAGGAATAGAATCCCTTAATGTAGCTGTCGAAGAATTGATGCAAAAAAGTGATTGTCATCAAAAAATAGAACAGCTTCGGGATGATTTTGAAACTAAGCTCGTTGAAAAATTTTCAAACATTATCATTTTTGGAAAAAACGCAAATAGGATTTGCAATACTTCTTTTATCTCACTACCTAATACAAATGCGAGTGACATCCAAGATGCTCTTCAAATGCAAAAAATATTTGTCACAACTTCATCTGCTTGCTCGGATCAAAGCTCTAAGTCCTCTAGGGTATTAAGTAAAATGAATATTCCTGAAAACCAAGCATCTGGTGCTGTTAGGATATCGTTTTGCTCAAGTAATACAAAAGAAGATTTCCAACAGGCATTTGATGTTCTTAGTAATATTTACGAAAAGATACAATAAACCCTACTAACAAAACTTTTTATTCGTTGATATAATATTAGAAGAGAACTAGCTCTCGTTTTGGAGGTATATGGTGAACGAATGGATTGAACAATCAACCAGCTCAGATCAGTCTCAAAATACTTTTTCCTATGAAGACTATATTGAGATTGTAAGAGATAATCCACGCCCCCACATTCGAAATACGTCGACCTACATTCTAGATATGATTAAATTTTTTAGCAATGATGATGTCAATCAAATAGGAGCAGACCTATTTGAAAACGATCACCATGATGCTCCCGCAGTTTATGGACAAGAAAGAACAAAAAAAGAAATCTACAATATTCTCAAAAGTTTTCAAGAAGAAGGAATTAACAATAAATTTATCTTATTAGTCGGTCCTAATGGTTCAGCAAAATCAAGTTTTGTGAAAAAACTCATGAAAGGAATGGAGGTTTACTCAGAACATGAGGAAGGCCATAACTATACATTTTCATGGATTTTTCCAATTGAATCCTACACGAAGGGCTCACTAGGTCTAAATCAGCAAACTCTATCACAAAGCACTGGGCACTTGAGTACGTATGCTTATCTTGATGACAAAGAAATTTCAGCGATATTGCCATCGGACTTAAAAGACAACCCTATTTTACTTATTCCAATTGAGCATCGTCGTAAAATTATTGAGGACTTATTCAAGGATGATCAAGAGTATTTAAAGCTAATTAAAAAATCCTCACTTTATAATGGCGATATGAGTAAGCGAAACAAAATGGTTTATGATGCTTTATTGAAGAACTACAAAGGAGACCATGCAGATGTTTTAAAACACATAAGAATTGAGAAGTTTAATATCTCAAAACGTTATTCAAATGGCGCCGTCACAATTGAACCTCAAATTCATGTTGATGCGCAAATACAACAAATTACGATGGATAAGAGACTAGCCAGCCTTCCGCCAAGTCTTCAGTCATTAAATTTATTTCAAATGCACGGCCAACTAACAATGTCCAATAGAGGCGTATTAGAGTTTTCAGATTTACTAAAAAGACCACTTGATACCTATAAATACTTACTACAAACAATGGAAACGAGTAACATCAACTTAAATGGTATCTTAACAGAATTAGATATATTTTTTATTGGTACAAGTAACGAGATTCATTTAAACGCCTTTAAACAGCATCCAGACTTTAATTCATTTAAAGGAAGATTTAAGTTTATTCGTGCTCCCTATTTACTCAACCACCTTGAGGAAGAAAAAATTTACCAGACTCAAGTTGAAAGTTTGTCATTGAAAGCGCGTTTTGAACCACATGCGCTTAGTGCACTATGTTTGTTTGCTGTCATGACAAGGTTGCGATCCCCTTTAAGTAAAAATTATGAAGATAAAAACCTCGCCAATATAATTTCAAAATTTACACCACTAGAAAAAGCGCTTTTTATCGCCGACGTTAAAAATATACCAGATGATTTATCAAGTGAACAAAAGCAAATCCTACAACAGAACGCTTCTGAGGTGCTAAACGAATTTATTAACGAAAACTTATACGAAGGTAAGTTTGGTTTATCACCACGAGAAATCAAAACATTTATTTATGAAATCACCAACGAGAAGGACTCTATCACTTACCTAGATGTTCTAGAAGGAATTGACCAACTAATACAAAGAAAAGGTGATTTTGACTTTTTAAATATGACGCCGCAGGGAGATTTTCATAATCCAGTTCGATTTGCTGAGCATATCAAAATACACTGCACAGAGATTTTTGATAAAGAGCTTAGAGACTGTTTGGGACTAATTGATAATCGTAGCTATGATGATCACATAAAAAAATATATCTCCAATATAAATGCTCAAATAAAAGGTGAAAAAGTAAAAAATGAAATTACTGGAAAATTTGTAGAGCCAGATGAATATTTCATGAATGAATTTGAAAAGAGCATTAACATTAAGGAAGATTCAAACAAATATCGATCTCACTTAATTTCAAAACTTGGTGCTTATTATTTAGATAACCCAGGAGTAAGTATCGATTATGTTCAGGTGTTCCCGGAACTCATAAAATCACTCAAAGAGAGTTTTAGAAACGAACAAAAAAAATATATTCAAACGCTTTCCAACCATGTTGTTTTTTACGAAAAATCAATACTTCAAACGAAGGAAGATAGTAGTCTACAAGACTCAACCAACAGAAAGGAAGTTGAAAGTATCGAGAATGTGATTAACACTCTTGTGAATACCTATAACTATTCGAAAAAAGGTGCCTTTTCTCTACTAAAAAATGTATTAAATGCAAAATACTAAGTAGAACTTGACGTATAATCCCCTTTTTTATTAATTGGCCCCATGCCGTTAATTGAAAAAAATTATGAGGATGATCTCTTTCGTTTAAAATGGAGCGTCGAGCCCGAATACAACAATATCCGATTGGATCAATTTCTAGGAAAACACTTTAAAACGCTTAGCCGCGAGGAGATTAAAAGAAAAATTTCTCGTGGTGAGTGCCAAATATTAAATCGCCCTGAGTCTAAAAAGCCATCATCAAAAATAAAAGTACTCGATATCATCAAGGTCGATATTAGAAGAAATGACAATGAGGATGAGTACTGGAGTGGCGAAAAAATAATTTTTGAAAATCCAAAAGAGATTTTCGAAGATCAAGAAATACTAGTCATTAATAAACCACCATATATGAGCACGCATCCGACTGGAAGACACTTATTTCACTGTGCGACAGTTCACTATGAACAAAAATTGAAACTTAAAACTGTTCACTCGATACATCGCCTCGATCGTGAAACTTCAGGGGTTCTTTTATTGGCAAAAAACCCTGATGCTGCAAACTCTCTTACTAATGAATTTGAAAACACGCGTGTTCGAAAATGTTATTTTTTTATTGCAAAAAAAACTACCAATAATGTAAGTAAAAAATTTAAGGCGCTTGAGAGAATGGATAATCCTGAGGAGGGTTTAAAGAAAGTTATTGTGCATCACTATCCTTCAGGCTCAACACAAGGTAAGTTCGCTGAAACTGATTTTAAGATCATAGATGAATCTGATCACTATTGTTTTGGATTGGCATTTCCTAAAACGGGAAGAACTCATCAGATAAGGGTACATGCGATGGCCAACGGCATTCCACTAATTGGAGATAAACTTTACTTGGGCGGCTACAAAATGTTTCAACGCTTTAAAGATGGAGTCGCAACACAAGAAGATCATGATGAGATGGTGATGACAAGACACGCTCTTCATGCAACGGCACTGGAAATAAATTATAAAAACAAAAAGAATATCTATTTCGCCGAAGTCCCCTCTGATATGAAAGTGTTCCTCGAAAAGTATTTCGAAACACCTATTCACGAAATCAATATTAAAATTCAAAACCTAATTGAAGGTTATTTAAGAAGCGACTCTCAACTGACTTAACCCGAAACTATTCATTGCATTTGCGACCAGCTCAACTTCAGTAGGGCTCATACCTGGAAAAACGGGAAGAGAAATTGAATTATAGGCAATGTATTCTGCATTTGGGTAACTTTTTTTATCCCATCCAAACTGCTTAAAGCACTCTAAATGATGAATAGGGATTGGATAGTGACGACCAAAACCAATTTGGTTATTTTCTAAATGCATTGATAAATCGTCAATATTATCACTCGTCGCTATTACTAGATGATATACATGACTTCCATCAAGCTTATTTGATATCAATTTAATTTGATCATTATGAATTTGTTCAGAATAAGACTTTGCCACATTTATTCGATGTAAATTCCACTCATCCATGTATCTTAATTTTGTATTTAAAAAAGATGCTTGAATATTATCTAGCCTTGAAGTTGATCCAATGTATTTATGATAATATTTTTTTGTTTGACCATGTTCTCTGAGAGCAATCATTTTTTGATTAAAATCTTGATTACTAGTGACAAAAGCACCGCCATCGCCTAGTGCTCCTAAGTTTTTTCCTGGATAAAATGAGAAAGCAGCGCCATCCCCTACTGTTCCTGCACGAATACCATCTCGTTGAGCACCATGGGCTTGGGCACAATCTTCAAATATTTTTATATTATAAACTTCTTTTAATCGTATTAATTCCTTTGGATTGACAATTTGCCCATACAAATGGACTGGAACCATGAAGTCAATTCCACTTTTAATTAATTCTTCGGCCTTATTTAGATCAATTAATCCCTCAGAATCGACGTCGACAAGTACAGGCTCTCCACCTGCTTGAATAATCGCTGTAATTGTAGAAATAAAAGTCATCGCAGGAGCAATTACCTTTTGCCCCTTTTTTAAACCACAAGCCTGCAAGCCTAATACAATCGCATCGTGTCCGGAACCAACACCTGTACAGTAATCAGTTCCTATCCAAGCAGCAAAATTACTCTCAAACTCAGAAAGCTCGTCACCCTTAGTAAAACCGTTTTTTCCAAGAATTTTTCTAAATGAAGTAACGAACTCCTCCTCAAGGGGGCCATGCATTCTCCACATATCAAGAAATGGAACTTTCATTAATATCCTTTAGCTAGCTTTTTTAAATGATTTATCATTTTGAAAATGCTGAGCTTCTAAAACCTTTGTTAACGACTCCATTGTCTTTAACGTTAATTGATTGTAATAATCACGGACGGACTTATCATTTATTGCACGGTAAAACTCATCCATTTCAAATTTTAATGCCTCTGTTGCGTGTATAGCTGGTGAGTAACTATCACCAGACTTGTAACTAATTCTTGCCGTATATCCAGCCTCTGAAGCACCAGCATGCAGATCTTTAAGATCAACGCCTCGGTTATAAAACTTTATTTTTTCTGTGACCTGATTATCGTCATAACTGATCATCCCTTCAGACCCGACAATAATAAAATCTCTAATCTTATAAGGAGATAACCATGAAACCGTTACATAGGCTTTAATATTGTTATCAAACTCTATCGAAGTTTGAGCAAAGTCATCATGTGGAAGACCAGCGGCTGAAAAACTGCTTGTCATTGCAGATGTAACATTTCCTTCAAATAGGTAACTAATGATACTTAGGTCGTGAGGCATTAAGTCATAAACTACATTCACATCTGGCTGATACAACCCGAGGTTTAGTCTGCTGGAAAGAACGATGTAAGGGGTTCCAATTTTTGGTAGAATCTCTTTCATTTTACGTACAGCAGGATTAAAAATGAATGTATGATCCGCAAAAATTGTAAGATCCTTTTTATTTGCTTTTTCAATTAATTTTATTGATTCATCTACATGCTTGGTAAACGGTTTTGTCAAAAGTACATGTTTACCTTTGTCCAAAAAGTAATCGGCGAAAAAATAATGATGATCAACTGGAACTATTGGCGCAACAACTTCAACTTCATCACTAATTTTTTTATAGTCATCAGTTATATTAACTGACGGAAACATTTTTTTTGCATTTTCGAGGTTTTCTTTATTTAAATCGCAAATTGTGTGTAATTCAAAGTTAGAAGAAAGAGAAAAATTCCTTGCTATATTTTTTCCCCAATAACCATAACCAATTAATGCAACTTTCATTCAGACTCCCATGACAGTAATGTCTTTTCGGTGAACATTTTCAAACAATTAGATTTAATTTATCTCTTCGTTTTAAATAAATTTTATTTCTAAAAATGGTTAGTTTGAATAGGTATAATTTCGCTCATTGTAATATTTCAGTACTCTTTTAAAATACATAATGTATGGAAATAACTGAGAAAACATACTTAGAAATTATTAAGATGAATAAAGATATCTCTTTGGACACAAATAAAGAGAAGCTTACTATCACCGTTTTATCAAATATCACGTTAAACAAAATAAAAGATGTTTTAGAGTTACCACTAAAGAGCAACGGGATTAACGCTAAGGTTAATTTTGGTAACTATGATAATATTATTCAAGACTCACTATCCTATTCAAACAGTGACACGATTATTATTCACCAGGAATTAAGTAATCTGTCCTCTAAAATAATTCAAAACCAAATTCATTTCGACGAACAAACTAAAATTGAATTAATCAATGAATACAAAACACAAATAGATTTAATTCTTCAAAATTTAAATCAAACAAGATTGATCATCTACAACCAGTATTCAACAATTAATTTCTTTTCCGAATTAATAAACAATGATTTTATTAACAGTATTGCATTTGAACTTAATGAATACCTTAGAAAAAAATCATTGAGCATAAGTAATTTAAAAATATGTAATATTGACCAAATAACCTCTTCTCTAGGTGTCCAAAAATCACTCGATTTTAGATCATATTCAGCTTTTAAAGATTTGTATAAAACAGAATGGCTGCAGGCTTATGTAAACGTGATCCAACACTATATATATTCGATCACAGGAAAAATTAAAAAAGCACTAATCTTGGATTGCGACAATACCTTATGGAAAGGGGTTCTGGGAGAAGATGGTATTGATGGTATCAGTATGAACTCGTCCACCAAAGAAGGTGAGCCATTTCATTATGTTCAAAATGCCATCATCCAACTAGCGAAAAAAGGGATCCTTATTTGCCTATGCTCCAAAAACAACGAAGCAGATGTAGATGAGGTTATTGATAAGCATCAAGACTTTTTAATAAAAAATAAATACATCACATCAAAAAAGGTGAACTGGAATGATAAAGCAACCAATATTAAAGGGATATCATCGGAGTTAAATATTGGCCTAGACAGTTTCATTTTCTTAGATGATTCAGATTTTGAAGTTAATCTCATCAAAGAAAAGCTACCTGCTGTGACGACTTTTCAAGTGCCGAAGAATCTTAGTGAGTACCCCTCTCTATTCAACAGAATTACCAACTACTTCTACAGAGATAATGTCACAAAAGAGGATATTAAAAAAGCAGAAGAATATAAAAAACAAGCTGTTCGTAACCAAGAAAAATCTACTTTTAATAATATTGAGGACTACATAAAGTCACTTCAAATAAAAATCCATATTTTCAAAAACGACTTGTCTCACCTTCCCCGTATGGGCCAAATGGCCCAAAAAACTAATCAGTTCAACTTTACGACTATTAGACATACAGACAATGAAATAAAAAACTTTATTAATGACCAGAATTACAATGTTTACTGCATTAATGTTGAAGACAAATTTGGGGATAGTGGCATTACGGGGCTAATTATCACAAAAGATCATCAAGATAAATCATGTCAACTCATCACCTTCTTGATGAGCTGCCGAATTATTGGCCGAAATATAGAATACGCATTTCTGAAACATGTTTTTAACGATTGTCACAAACGAAATATAGAATCATTAAAGGCAAAATATATTAAAACCAAAAAGAACTCTCAGATTTCAAATTTTCTTGAAACGATAAATATGAACGTAGTATCAGAGACTGATGAGCAAAAGGTATATTCAACTTTAATTGATAAAATTAAAA
>JAURQB010000174.1 GCA_030836365.1 Bdellovibrionota bacterium
GATCAAGCAGGCGCCAGTATTAACACCTCCGCCATCACTACAAGCAGAAACGATTGATAAAATAGTTGCGATCATTAAAATGCGCATGAGAGACTCCTCAATTAAAACAATTTTTTTATTCTAAGCCCATGCACCGCCAGAATAAATAAAACATAGCTAAACAGTCAGATTAGGCGTTATTTTCCAACAAATACTATTTAGTAAAAAAAATAAATAATATTGAGTTTACGCATTTTCGGATAGATGGCGTTTTGTTAGGCTATAGAGATGGAAGACATCAACAATATTTATTTTAATTTACTGAAACAAAACCTGGGCACAAAAGTTGAATCGATTTCTCTTTATTGTCCAAAGCTTACGCCTTCAGGGAATGCAATTCCTTACTCACTGGCCAGTGAGGAGCTATTAAATTCTTTTAATGTCACAAGCTACACAGACATCAAAAATGATAGTCACGTTCTTGATCGTCCAATGAATTTGAATGTGATAAAAATGCAGGCCGGACTTGGCAGCAGTGTAAAGCGATCAGATATTGTTGAAAAATTTGCCCATCGTAAAAACTTGGGCGCCAAAGGAACTGATTTATTTCTCCCCGTAGACGGCGAGTTTAAATCTATTTCTGAGCTTCAACTTCTTCAGGCGATCTCTCTTGAAGATGAAGAGTGCATCGGGCAAGTGACTTATACAAATCTTGTTAACGATGAAACACAAGATGTGGTCGAACAAGATTGGTCGAAGTCTTATTCTTCGCAAGAGACGTATGAAGAAAAGTTCGCCTCTTCGCCAAAGCTTTGTCGCGGAGAAGATGTTTTTCAAAAAAAGATGCCAACAATTGGTGAGGATGGAGAGCTGACCACAGAAAGAATGGCCCCTGCTGGCCATGGCTTTGTAGGCGTAAACGCACTACTAAATGTTTTTAATAATCATGAGGCCAATAACATCACGATCATTGGAAATGGCGAAGATTTAAACTCGACTCCAGAGACGCCACTTTTGAAGTGGGTTGCAAAAAATAAAATTCCTGTGACGATGATTACAACTACTAAAACGAAAGATGATCTAAAGGGCGGGCAAATTTCGTTACTAAAGTCTGGAGAGAAAAATTTTTTAACAATCGTTGAAAAGGCCCAGGCGGAAGAGTCGAATCAATTAAAATACTTTGAAGAACTAGGCCTGCGTGATGGGGATCGCGAAGCTCTTTTTAATACTAATATTGTCGTCATTAATGAAGCGGCCTTAAGAGAGAAGTTCTCTCTTTTGAAAGAAACCGAGTTGGAATCCTTTTTACAGGCGATTGCTCCAGATGTGATAAGTAACGTGAAAGAGCAAGATGGAAAGAAGTTTACGCAGCTTGAAAGCGCTCTTGGAAGTGTGATGCTCAATCTGGATCGCCACTTTAGGGCCAACTTTGATGAGAAAATGGTTTCCATTGTGAATGTTTCTCCAGAGGATCGAGAAGGCTTTTTTATTCCTATTAAAAAAAGAGAAGACTACGATCGACTGACGAATGAGTATGTTGTAAGTGTAGAGAATTACAGAGTTTTTAAGAAGTAAGCCAGATCATCGTTTCTTAAAAAATTTACCGATAATCTTGCCACTTTAGCCAGGCCACTATACTTCGTTTTTATGCGTGGACTGAACCTTAACAACTATAGCGATGCAGAGCTTTTAAAAAAGCCGATTTCATCATTGGTGAGAGGGAAAGTTGCGCCGTTTATTCGCTACTTTCGCACAAGACTTATCCAAGAATTAACAAATAAAAATATCCTGATCACGCCTAAGATATATTGCTCAACGGATTGGTTTTGCCCAGATGGTGAAGCGGGATTTGCTTTTCCATTTTATCTTGTCGATGAACGCTTGAAAGAAGTTTACCTGCACTACTTTTATGATCTTGATGGTGCAAACGAGGACGAAATTATGCGGCTTTTTCGCCATGAAATGGCCCATGTAATTGATAACGTTTTCGGCCTTCGGCGACTAAAAAAACGTCAGCAAATTTTTGGATTAACATCAAAAAAATATCCAAGCACCTATCGCCCAAATTTAAAAAGCAGGGACTTTGTGACAAACTTAGGTGAGGGCTACGGGCAATCTCACCCGGATGAGGATTGGGCCGAAACTTTTTCGATCTGGCTTTCAGGAGAAGAACCGATAAATTGCTCTGAGGTTGCGAAAGAAAAATACAACTATCTAAGTCAGGTAATGGCGGAGAAAGTTGTTTCAATTAGGCCTTCAAAGAAACCTGTGAGCTTTCTTGAAAATGTATTTAAGATGGATTTAAGCTTTGACGCGTTTTTGATGGAGAGAAAAAAAGATTACCAAAAAGAATTTGGCGCATTTTTATCAAGCCATTCCAAGATTCTTGAGTTTATTTATCGGGAAAAGAGCGAGCTAAAAAAATCAGGTTTATCAAAAATAATTGCCAGAAATCTTTATAATTGCGGTGATCACTTTAAGCAAGCGCCAATGAATCCGACAAGTTTATTAGAGAAGAGAAGGTTCTCTTTAAGTAAACTTGACCGGATTATGATGTGAAAAAAAAAATAAATATTCTTGTACTCGTTCACCCTGACCTCATCCCTCCTCAAAGTGTGAGTAATAAAAAAGTTTTTGATAAAGAGTTTATTCCTTGGAAAACGGAATTTGATGTCATTACGACATTAAAAGAAATGGGCCATCAGGTTCTAATTTTGGGCCTAAGTGAATCATTTGATGAACTTGAAGACCTTCTTGATTCAATAAAAATCGATCTAGTTTTTAATTTAATTGAAGAGTTTAAAGGCAAAAGTGAATTTGATTATCAGGTGGCAGAATTTTTGGAGAGAAGGCGAGTGCCCTTTACTGGTTGCCATTCTCGCGCGCTAATCTTGGGAAGAGATAAAGCACGCTCTAAAGTCATTGTGCGCCAGCAGGGCGTAAAAGTTCCAGGATTTAACGTTTTCAGAAAAGGTAAAAAGATAAATTTAGAAAAAATGAATCTTCAATTTCCGTTGATCGTTAAATGTCTAAAAGAGGAATCATCCTACGGACTATCAAAAAAAAGCGTAGTGAAAAATAAAAAATCTCTTATTGATCGAATAAAGTACGTGCATAAAACTCTCGGCGTTGATTGCATTGTTGAAGAGTTTATTGAAGGTGATGAAGTGTATCTTGGATACTCGGGAGGAGAAAAAGTGAAAGTGCTTCCTCCAAGAAAGCTTTATTTTTCCAAATCGAGTACGCCTGCAAAAGAGATATATACATCCATGGCCAAGTGGTCTTATTCCTATGCGAGAAGACAAAAAATTTCCACAAGGCACTACTCCGGAAATGAAATGCTCGTTAAGAGGTTAGTTAAGGCCACTAAGATTATTTGCGAGTCCCTAGATATTGATGCTCAAGCGCGAGTTGATTTTAGAATTGATAAAA
>JAURQB010000175.1 GCA_030836365.1 Bdellovibrionota bacterium
GCCGTTTGAGTTTTTGTTTTGAAAATGATGTTCAATCAAGGGAGCCACTTTCTGGGAACTCATCATTTGGATTAATTGCTGGAGGTCACGCAAAGTTTACCGATGATTTGGTTTTAGAGAAGGAAGTTACTCAAGCGATTGAAGCTTCAGGGGGTTGTCCTCATCAATTTGATCAATCTGCTCTTCGCGACGAAAGTAGTGTCGATGATAAGGGAATGTTTTTTTTTGAAGCTCAGTTTTTAGTCATAAATGAATTAGGGGAACCTTCTTTCTCATCCGCTCCCGTTGCAAGAATTAGCGTTGGGCATTTCATCAACCAATATTCAATTTTTTCAGGGCTATCCAGAAGTGATATTCTTGCTCTACCGGATGCTCAGCTTCGTGCCATTATGACAATGTACCCAGGAATACCGGGACTAACTCCATCTGCTTTGAGTGACGCGGTCGACTCCGCTATGGTTATTAAAAAAATGAGTCAGTTTAATACTGTCGATGAGGCATTGAACTTCATGGTTCAAGAGCTTGGCGATTCAAGTTTTTCCAAGAAAGCTTCATTTCTTGCAACCTACCTTGATACTTTATTGGAAAATTATGAATACGGCATGTTGAGTGGAGGGGCAACATACGGAGAAGATCGCTGGGATCAGGACCTTCATCTCGCGATGAAGCAAACGATTGAGAATGGTGGAATTAATGAAGCGGGTGTTTGTCGTCACATGCATCAAATGGCGATTCGAATGGCGAGAAAACTTGGTATTGATGAAGCATTCGGCGTTGGATTTCGAACCATCGGTGATGGACATCGAACCATGGTATTAACAGATCCGAACGACCCAGGAAGGGTGATTCAGCTAAACTATGGTAATGTTTCATCAACTAACGGTTTAAGTGGGCCGGCCGCCCTCTCTCAAAACGGTACGATACCTGATACAGACATTAGGTTTCGTATCAATAGTGGTGATGATGAACTTGTTTTAAATCTACCAACGGAGCTCGGAGGAATGCTAAACCGTGTTTCAGGCGGGGAAGACCGTGATCTTGATTACAGATATCAAGATAGGTCTCAAATTGTTCAGTCGGGTGTTAACACGCCATATGGCACAGTTCGCTTGTTTTATGGATCAACTCCTATGGGGAATCAAACGCAAGCTGGAGGTGTGTCTTATAGTGGACGAGCGACATTTAATGATATTTTTTATAGTGAAGTCGGGATAACGGGGTTTACTTCTCAGCGACCTACTGAAATAGGGAGGCTGTCAAATAGTGGAGTTTACTTCAGGTCAACACAAGGGATTGATTATGAGATCTTTCAGGGAGAGAATCTAACGTTACGCTTTTTTGGCGAACAGCACTCCAGAGCAAGCGTTTTTAAGGCAGAGGCTCGAGATTCAACACTTTTTGATGAGAATCAATCTCGTATAAATGGTGCTTACCAACTTGATTATCAATTAGGGCTAGCACTTGAGTATCGCGGCGATGATGTGAGCTCGCGAACCTCGGTGATGACCCACGGACTTTTTGATCAAATTAATTCATCCAACGGACATCGTTGGGCGCCTAAGTTAACAACTCTAAATGTCGATCAAAATTTACTCTATTCAATTAATCCTTCCCTCGACTTAAAGACGGGAGTGGGGGTGACAATATATGATCTTGGCACCGGAATTTATGGAACTTATCAATCAAATATTGGTGCAGAATCTAGATCAACAGGAACTAGTGTTGATGTTACATTTCAGGGGCGACTAACAAGAGATACGCCTTTTTGGCTTCCTGCTGCCGAGCATGCCGGGCGCTTGCAGGCACGGCAAGAGCTTTTAGGAGATATGTTTTATATCGGCTTAGATGGAAGACAATCATTTGATTTTTCGAAGTATCGGTATTTCGGAATAACGCTTGGGGGAAAGTTCGGCGAAAAATAATCTATAAATTATGATACCATTTCACTTAAATTATAATGAAGGTTGAAATATGGACGTTTCAGAGTATAAAGGGCCAATTATTGTCACGGTAATTTATTGTCTTGTGTATTATGGGTTTCTTTTAAATATTATGCGCACGAGAATCAGCTGTCATAAAAAATATCAACGTGAAGGAAAGAAGTTTGATCGCTATTTTGGGCAAGACCGAAATATGTTGGCGGCTGATCGAATTCAGTTAAACATGTTAGAGCAGATGCCAATATTTTTAGTTCTACTTTGGCTTCAGGCCGTTTTTGTCTCAACTGAGGGGGCAACGATGCTTGGTGGAATATATACAGGCTCAAGAGCTGCTTATCCATTTTTAATTGGAGGACGCATGGGAAAAGATATACCAATGCGAATTTTAATTAGCACCATGATTGGTTATGGCGTAATTTTTTGGTTTATGTTTAATTTAGTGATGAAAGTTGTCTAAAGCTCATCTTCAATAAATAAAGCAACATTCATTGAATGAAAATAATAATTGAAATATGTTTCGGCAATCCATGCAGTATCTTCGAATCGACCTAGTTGCTTTCTTCGCGTGATAATTTCATATCTATTTGGGTCATTAGGGGACGGGTATTCTCCAGGTCCAGAAAATTCATAGGTGAGCGAGTAAACATTATCTAAATGATTGGCGAGTTTTCCAATTGACCAGTTTGTTTTTGATCTTGGTGGTGCATAGTCTCTAAAGTCTTTGATCGGAATGGCCTCTCCTCCATTAGCAGTAGTTGCTTGAAAAACATCGTCGAGCCATTTTGTGGCAATTTCATCCTTTTTCCCATCAAAGTCTAGAATGTTTATCGAACTATGAGGAATAACCCAAAATTTAGGGGCGTATTTTTTTATCAGATGAATAACGAGCTCATTTTCGGGCGTCGATTGATAATTTGGTAATTGATCAAAAGCATAAAAACTGCGATTTAAATCAATGCCGCCACCGTTGTTACGAAAAGGGTAGCCACGTTTTTTTATTCCTGAAAGAAAACCGTCTATATCAAGTAGTGGAATAAAAATAATATTTTTTTGAAAATTAAAATTCGACGGATTATTCAAGATTTCCATCAGGTATTGTAGTGAAAAATAAAGCGGGGCAAATTCATCCGCGTGGATTCCTCCTACATAAAGAACGTATTCATCAGTTGGTTTTTCTGCATTAAAGATGAAGTAAGGAAGTTGAATTTGGTGTGTGCGAGTGACAAAAGAAGAGAGCGTTTTATTTTGCTCAAACAAGTTTATATCTTCATTTGTTAATTCAAGATTTGAATTAACATTTTTAAAAAATGTATTGATGGCCGAGAAAGTCTTGGTATCAAACGCGTTAGCGTTTAAGGTGAATAAAATGCAAATTATAGCTCGCAAAATTCCTGTCTTGGTGACTGATAACTTGGTACACATTGACTTACCCATTTCCCTTCTAAGTAGCGTGAATAAGCGAAGTACCACACGATACGATCACCAGGCAAGATAGTTATTTTATGAGGATATTCTTCTGGTACCTCACCATTTACAGAATAGCACCAGCCATAAGCGAGCATTTCTTTATCAGATAGAATAACAAGTTCATTATCCTCAGTAGGAATTTCAATAAGTTGCTCAACACCTATTCTTGAACCGTCCCATTGCAGTCCTTCTTTTTCAAAAAAATCGATACTGACATCTCCGATTGTCCAAATTGCGGGGAATTCATCATATGTTTTCTGATAGAGCGTGTCTGAAGTACAGGCCCCAATAATGGATATGTTAACATCCGCAGCGAAGCTATTGATGGATAGAAGAAGGGATAAAGTAATGGATATTGTTTTAATCATTAATGAACTCGCTTATTATACGCTTATTTATTCTTGGATAAAAAATGATGTTACGTTTTCTTCCTTATCTAATGTAAAAGATTGAGTTTGCACACTGTTTTTATCAACCGTTACTAATATCCAGTTTTGCTTGTTGACTTGCTGACCGGCGCCCTTGGCGGTTTTCTTTATTTTGAAGACAGATTTTGTGTAAGGCATTTTGCAGGTATTGTTGGATTCACAATGAAGCTTCACCAAATCTTTTCTGATCGGAAAGTTATAAGTCCCACTGATTGTTCCAACTATAATTTGTCTTAAGTTTGGATATAGTGAATTTGATTCATCCCAATGAAGATGCTCATGCCCGCAAAAATAGATATCTAAATCCATCTCATCAAATAACTTAGATCCTGTTTTAAAGAAACCTGTCGAGGTTCGGCCCATGCTACTTTTTAATGGTACATGTCCAAAACCAAAACGGTGAATGACATTTTGAGGTTTTTGCATGTTATTCATCATCCACTCTTTTTGTGAAGTAGAGATGATTTGCTGCCATAAATTGAAAATAAAAAACTCATTATTTTTTAAGGTAAAGTTAAAAAATAAAGGGTTTGATGGTATATCTATTTTTAAGCGAGAAAAAGCTTTTGATATGGTTTTGTTTGCCCACTCCTTGTAACCCTCTCGGTGTGGCTTTCGATAAAAATCATGATTTCCCACCACGGGAATAACTGGAATGTTTGCCTTAAACAGTGGGGCAAGTAACGTGTCGAGAGATTTATACCATTTTCTTACTTTTGCTAAACTAGCTCCATCGCCTCGATTCCCATTTGTATGGTCACCTGTAATAAGAACAAGGTCGGGTGAAAGTGATTTTATATGATCTACTGCTTTTGGAGCAAGGGCCGGTATCTTTCCAGATGTATATATATGAATATCTGATAGAACGACAAAACGTAAAGGGGAGTCAGAGTTTTCTTTTCTCTCCACTGAAAAAGTCTGATTCGCTGAAATAATTAAAGCAAAGAAAATTGTGAGTATTTTTATCATAAGTCACTCCATAGTTGTGGCAGGATAGTAGAGGCCTTCACATGAGATGACAATTAAAGATATATTTATTACCTACTTAATTAGAGCTCGATATTTCTTCTTAATGCTTTTAAGGAGAGTCGCTTGAATTTTTTTCTTAAATATCCTTTTAAATATAAAACCATTTCCATTTTTGGATCTTCTTTAAAAAGTTCTTTTACGATGTTGTCAGGTGATATCGTCCATCTTCCTAAAGTTTTTTCAAGCTCCCAGTCGATAAAATAATATGTTTGATAAATAAGCTCTGAACACACAATTTCATCACTCGTTTCAACGTCAAAATTAAAATCATAGTCCTTTCCAATTTGGGCCATGGCACGATTGTACACCTCTGTTTTATTTATCCCCAATAGAAAAGCATAACTCTTACTGGCCCTTAAAATAGCAACTTCATCAACATTTAAAAATTTTTCTATTGTTGATATTTCAACTCCATCTCGAGTTGCCTCTAAAATTGTTTTACCTTCTGATATCTCTTTATGATGAGTAATGATCGATGGATGCATCCATAAACCAGCCTCTTTTAACTGCGTCTCCGTTCCAAGGTACAAAGCAATATGGCCAAAGTGTCCAGGAATAAAATAATCAGTTAAGATAAAGGGTGTTTTTTCGACCAAAATATCTAGCGGTTGAAGGGTGTTTTTTATCAATCCAATTGCATCATCGTTTCGTTTCAATCGCCCATTTCGCCATTTAACTTTTCCAACAGCATTACCAAAACCACCACTAAGGTCTGAGAAAACGTCACCTGCACCTATCGTAAGATGATCTCCAATTGATTGTAGGTAATATCTAAGCATGGCCGTTCCTGTTCTAAATCTGCTTTCTTGCCTGATTTTAATTTTTTTCTCAATGCTCGTGATAATTTCAAAAAGGTATTTGTCGATGTCATCATCCAAAATAGAACTAATTTGATCTTTTTTGCGCTCAAACTTTTTAAGAAAGTTCTTTAACCTCTTTTTTCTTTTTTTATTATGATACTTTTTAATAAATTGAGTTACTTTTCTCTTTCGTAAATTTACATCATTAGTATCACTCAGGATCATTCTCCTTAATTTCCCAGATTTATAAATTGGAGAAAAGACATACTTAAATATGTTATGGCCAATCATTTCCGTGGCGGCCCAAATTAAGGTAAACGTTCTTTTTTGTGAATCTTCAAAAAAGCCACTGCCTAGGTTTAGGTCAGAGAGAACTCTTGCTTTTAATTCTAGATAAGATCTTTCTCGATCATTTTTTATTAATTTTTTTATTATATTAAAAAAGTAATCTAGCTCGGTAGGGGTTAATGCTTTATAGTTTCTTGTTTCTTTTAATGTTTCTTTATGAAAGCGAATGAGGTCATAAGTAAGCCTTATTTGGGTATCGTTGTTTTCTAAAAACTCGTAAGTGTATTGATCTAAAAGAACTTGCTCACTATCTTGTGTATTGGCCTTAACCGAGTTTGTTAAAACATTAATTGAGAACAGTAGGATGATAATTATATTTAGCGCTTTCATGCTTTCAGTTGTAGCAAGTTTTGAATATTAGTGAGCGAAATTGAAAATTATACATCGTGTCAACCGGTTGCGAATGTGCTAAGTTATCGAAATCTAATATTTTTTTAAAATGGGTATCACGTTATTATATTCTCTGGTGAGCCTTAATGAGTTCTCATGGACTTCGTCATCATCATAGGGATCACGGTGAAATTCTGTAATTGGAAGTGAATTAATAAAATTGATCGCACGCTGTTTGTTCAATTTAGACTCGTGCTCAAGGATAAAACCAATACCGGCCCAACACAGAGGGCGGCTTGCTTGCCTTGGTTGTTCAAAGCTGAGGCAACCTATTTTTTTTTCACTTTGACAGATAACTCCTGCGTAAGCTGTTTCAAGACGACAATTTTTGCTTGGGTGAGTAACAGACGAAGATAGAGCGTAGGGGTAATTAGCACGGGGAGATGCCAAATTTAAATTTACTATTTCGTTGACATCGATACTAAGCATATTTTTATAAGCAGTAATAATTCTAATACACAACCCGACTTTTTTATTCGTCGTAAAATATTTCTTACAGAAGGTAGCATCTTTTTTAGAGTATCCAACTTTTTCGATGACACTCCAGTGATCCTCGCCTTGAAACCAATCTTTTAGGCATTTACTGGTGGCGTAGTAGTCCGCTTGCCCTTCACTAGAGCCTCGAAATAAATAGTAATCTTCGTAATAGGCGGGCATGAGTGGAGCTCCACCAAGGTGGTGTCCAACCTCGTGGCAAATCATTGCTCTTAGGGAGTCTTTGTTTGTGTTTTGATCTTGGAGAGCCCCACCATAAATTTCGATAAAATAATGATTAACGGTATAGGCCATTGCCTTACCATTATTTTCTTCATAGTCCCATTCGCCAATAATCGTTAGTTTTTTACCTATTGCTCTGTAGTAGGGAGAAAAAAAGTTAGTGGCACTACTTATGGTTTGATTAAAAATTGACTCACTAGAATGAGCTTTCGCCGTTAGTAGAATGAAAAGTAGTATCATTAATTTCATCTTTGTTTAAAACCACAAGGCGCATAAGTGAGCAATCGAAGAGGATAAATAAGTAAAAATTATACTTAGTGTATAAACATTGACAGTTTGACAATTTCCACGTCGAGAGCATGATTTTTCAGGTACTTATATTGTATTTTTTGGCACCTCTTTTGAACCTTTAGGCTCAGGGGATATTTGAGGATATGATGAAAATTGTTAATTTATTGATCTTTATTCTACCAACGATGGTTTTTTCTCAAACACCACTTTCTCAAAGTGGGAACTCGGAAGATTTAATTCTGACAGTGGCAGAATTAACAGATGAGGGAAAAGCGCTAAAGGGTTCGATTGAAAAATTGAAGGGCCTCAAAGATCCATGCAAAAAGAGGATGATTCCAGATGAGCAAGTTGGTATGCCGACTGAATTAACAAGTTCTCCAATCGATAGTAACGAAAAAGAACCCGATAAGCTTCAGGCTTTTTATGAAGTTGAATTGTTTAATTCTGAGGGCGCTCATATAAGTAGTGATATCATTTCTCAAGGAATTCCTCTCGCTCGACATGTCCTTCAATCCGCTTCAAGGTCAACGAGAATACCAACGCGTGATTTGCTCGCATTTCCTGATGAGCATTTAAAAAGAGTTATTCTCCAGGAAATGTACCCAGGACATTTATATACAAGAGAAATGAAAGAGAAGGCTGAGCAGGTTTTTCTTGTGGCACGTATGAGTCAATTTAGAAGCCCAAGTGAGTCATTTGAATTTGCGAGGGATTATCTAAAAGACGCTTCAATGGAGAAAAAAATCAATTTTCTGGCAACTTATTTAGATAATTTAAACGGAAATTATGAATTTTCATCTCTTAATGGTGGCCCCACATCAGGAGAAGCTCGTTGGGACAAAAACCTTCAAAATGCACTCGGTAGATCAATGATTAATGGCCGGAGTATGGAAGCAGGTGTTTGTCGCCATATGCATCAGATGGCCGTTCGCCTTGCACGAGAAATCGGTTTTGATGAGGCATTTGGTGTTGGTTTTAGAACTCACGGCGGCGGTCACCGAACAATGGTTTTAACCCATCCAGATGATCCGACTTCTGTTATTCAGTTAAATTACGGAAAAAAAATGGTTAATTCGGGCGTTTCTGGGCCAACTGCACTTGGGCAAAATGGATCTCTTCCCGATGTTGGAATTAAATTTCGGATTACAAACGGTGATGATGAATTAGCAATTGTTTTGCCTAGTGAATTAGGTGGTGTTCTCAACCGAGTGACAGGTGGAGATGAAAGTGACTTAGGTATTCGCTATGAAGAAATGTCTCAAGTGCATCAAACTGGAATTAAAACCCCATATGGGACTTTTAGAGTATTTTCTGCTGAGAATGTAAGAGGTAACCAAGCAGAGACGGAAGGATTAACTTATAACACTTGGATACAATTTGGCCCTAATTTCTATGGTGAATATGGAGCGGCAATTTTTAATTCGAAACGTGGGGTTCAGACAAATGAGCTGTCATTTTCTGGCACCTATTTAAGAACAACTCACGGGGCCGATGTAAAAATTTATGAGACGCCAAATTTAATAGTGAGAGGTTTTGGCGAACTGCATCTGAGAGGTGCATTCGGTAATTCTCAAGTGATGTACAGAAATGGTTCTTATAGTGATAAAGAAGATAATGGAGATA
>JAURQB010000176.1 GCA_030836365.1 Bdellovibrionota bacterium
AAGTTTTTTTGGGTTAGTTGACGATAAATTGACATTGTAGTTTACACCGGTTCCTAAGGTAGGGCCTTGAAGACGTTCATTGAAGGAGAAACTATTATTTGGAGAAAGTGGATCGTTTGGTGATTCATCATCTGCATCTAATATGCCGTCGCAGTCATAATCGCTAAAGCTTGGTTTGTAATAAAAATTTTTTTGACAAAGCGATAAGTCTGCAGCGCTACGCTCAATGGGGTTCATGTCTAAGATGGCCTGATCAAAAATATGGGGAAACCTTTGCTTTAAAGCGGCTAAGTCTAAGTTTCCTGAGCAGAGGTTTTCATACCCTTCTAAGCGTCTTTTTTGTAAAAGATCTTTTATCTCAGGGCAAATGTAAGTTGGTCTCGTTGTATTTTTGACTGTAGCTTTATTTACTTCCGTGCCGTTTTTACTTTTTACTTTATCGCTGCCTCTTGTGGAGCTTTGGATGGTATCCTGTGCTGAGCCCAAGCTTGAAGATTGTCGAACTAGCTCACTTATTGTGCCACGTTTGAATCTGTGTTGTGAACTTGACCAACGTTTGTGTTCATTTGTTGTGCTAAGTTCTGTTTTAATTTTTTGTAATATTCTCTTATGAATACGTTTCCCTTCAATGCCAGAAAAAAATGGCGTTTGGTGAAGTATTCTTCTCTGGTGCTGTCCCCAGTTACCAGGAATAGAAAATTCCCCAGTGTAGCTTTCATTTAGAATTGCCAGCTCATAAACTCTTTTACATTGCAAATTCTCTATTGGGCTAATTCCCTCAGAGTTAAACTTTTGTAATCTTCTTCTAAATTCTGCAGTGTTTGTATTTAGACATGATAAATTAGGCAAGGTGAGATTTGGGGCAATTTTTTTTAATTCAGAGGTAAGTGCTACAGCGAAGTAGTTTGTCATATAATTATTAAGCCAATCTTCTTCTGTTGCTGAGCTCAGTCCTTCAATAAAATTAATTTGTCGGTTTGGGAGCGCTTCAATTACTTTGCACTGGTTGTCCACAACCCATGTATTTTGCTCTCTAAATTCTTTGTTGCATCTAGGTCGTAATCGGTTAAGACCTTTTCTGTTATCCCATTGTCCTCTTCTTCCTGTTTCTTTAAAAACTGGACTGTTGCAAGTGTTTGCCGACGGAATGGCTGAACTGGGTGCTGTATTATGAGAAAGTGCCAATTCGCTTAAAAATAATAATGAAAAAAATAAGTAATTCATTCAAGCTAAATATCGGTAAAAAATTAATCAATTTTGAGCTAAATAATTTTTGCTGATTATTAGAGCTAGGCTCTATTATTTTTTATTTTTACAAAACATTACCATTTTGCTCTTTATGATTGTGAAATGAGTTATCCGTGTATAACTTTTAGACACTTGAATTAAATTTAATATAGCGAAATTACATTATATAACTGGCATGAATTTTGATAAATTATCTGATAATAGGGGGAGAAGTGTTTATACGAATCTTGGTGTTATCAATGACATTTTTTATGTATCTTGCGCATGGGATTGAATCCGCACGTTTCGCGAACTGCGAGTACCGCCAGGCTATTGTAACAAAAATAGAGTTAATTAAAACTATAGCATCGAGTATTAATATTATCGACAAATATGAAAGCCTGAAAAGGGAAGTAGATCTAGATTGCAGTGATTCCGATGTTGTATGGCCGATAATTCAAAATGAACTTTTCCCATATCTAGAAAAAAGTAGTTTAACTGAAATAGTAAAACAAATAAAAAGAGCTAAAGAAGTTTCAGGTTTCCGCCCGCCAAGAGAGTATTTAAAACAAATTGATAGACTCGCTAAAATAATTGGACGAAAAAGATCCGATTTTTTAACTGATAATGAGGTCGTAAGTCTAGTTGAGAAATCAACAGAGCACACAAAAAGAAATCATAGTGAGTGCAAACCTGTAGATTTAAGAGACTCAAATTCTCTTTTCCGAACCGTTCGCAATCAAAAGTCGACAGGGTGGTGCTTTGCTTTTTCAATGGCCGATCTCTATACACATCATTACAGAAACAAATATCCAAATTTAGGTGACTTGAGCTTTTCACCTATTTCTGTTGCGATTGATTATTACTTCAATGATTGGGTTACATCCTGGGCCCAACCAGCAAATAATTCGGTGATTAAAAATGAAGGGGGACTTCCTGCTCTAACTGCATCAAGAAATCTGGCAGGAAAACTAGGCCTTTGTTTAGAAGATGCCGTTAAAACGCCCTATTTATTTGATGAACATATTAAGAAACTAGAGAGCATTATGAGTATAAGACAGGAAATGTTTTCACAAGATCAAATTAATGAAAGTCAGAGTGAAAAATTAGTCGAATATATTAAGCAATGTACTGATATTGGAACAGACTTATCAGCAATTTTCCCAAATGTTACTTGGAGTAATCTACAGAAAATTTTGATGGAAACGGAAAGGAAATATTTCATAAGAGATCTTAACAACTATTCTTGTCGAAATAACAGAATAACGATGGGTCCAAATTTTCAATATCAATTTAAGTCAACGAGTTGGCCAGGAGATGCTATTGAAAAAATAAATTTGTCACTGAATAATGGAAACCCCGTTGAGTTTGGCTATGATGCACAATATTTAGATTCAGGTGTGGATGGTTCCAGTGAGCTTTATCGAAATTCGGAATACGAAAAACCACATTCATCGTTGATTATCGGAAGGAGAAAAAACCCATACACAAATGCTTGTCAGTATCTAGTTCGAAATTCCTGGGGAGCGCAAGAATTTCACGAGTCAATTGACGGTGATCAAACGGGTGGTTTTTTCTGGATTGATGAGGAAAATATTCACCGGGTAATGATTGATGTCTCATGGCTTGAGGAATAATAAAGAGGGTCTATGTTAAAAAAAATAAGTGCTAGATTTGTTATTTTACTTTGTTTGTCTTTATCCATTAATTCAGCGTCTTCTTATTGTCCGAGTTTTTTAAAAAAGTTACGAGAAATAATTCAATATAAAGAAATAAATAAATATATAAAAAACAAAAAAGAATATTTTTACTATCTTAAAATTTATCAGGCAAGAACTTGGAGTATTAATAGAAAAATCAGTAAGAGGAGTATCAGGTTTAAAAGATTTTTAGAGACAGATATAGGACTAAATAAAAATCAACGAACACTTATAGAGCTTTATTGGAAAGAAGTACATCAGCCAGATCTCATAACTAGCTACGCCAAGAGCATTTATAAAAGAGCCTATCGAAAAATTTTAGATAGTGGAAACGTAGAGGCGATAAAAAAGTTTCAAGCACGAGGGAGTCTCGACAAGAAAGTTGTTCATGAGATAATTCTGAATGATTTAATCAACAAAAAAGTCGGTTTTACGGGGGTTGTCGAGGTAACAGAAACGTTGAGCCCGAGAGAATTTTCAGAAATATTGTCTCAGGGGAAGTTAATTTTAGATAAAAATTTTAACGGGATGGTACATGGTGAATTTATTCATATTTATCAATTTAGCCTGATGAAATTTATTGCACAAAAAAATAAGATTCCTGTTCGCACCGTAAAGGAAATTTATAACTGGTTAAGTTCAATTGAGCGAATTAACCTTGATAAAGATACGACCTTTTCGCCAGGGCATGATGGGTGGGTTGCCCTTTTTGACTCTATTGAGAACGATCTTACAAATCCAACAAAATTAAACCCTTTGCTTCAAAGCATATTCTTCCATTAAATACCCAAAAGGTACGCGGTACCTTTTGGGTATTTCACCTTTTAAGAAGTGGCAAAAGTACTAAATAAATCCTGTTGGAAATTTGTTCGCCCAAATTCGTTACACCTGTAAAAAAATGCGTTCTTTATGCCGAAACCACTAAATGTTCACGAAAACTATGTGTTTACTCTTTTCGATTTGCTTTTTGATTTCATTGGCGGAAATAAATGCACGAGAGAACTCTTTAACTAGAAAAAAACAAGCATTTAGGCCGGCCGAGGATCATGTGAAAAATGTAAAGCGAGGAGATGGATATTACGGCAAAGTAGTTGAAAAAGCTGCACAAGGTGAAAAGGATAATAATTTGGCCTCGGTTGATAGTGAAGAGCTCCCTCTATCAGATTGCCATCAACAAGAATATGGAGCTTTTACCGACTTTCAAATTTCCCAAGCAAACAAGTTACTGAAAAAAAACTGCGAGAGAAAGGGAGATAATAACAGCTGTCAGACACTAGGTAAGTTTTATCTAATTCGAATGCACCGAGATACAACAAAAGCAAAATCATTTTTTGATATTGCCTGTGCAAGAAATCACCTGAGTTCATGTTATCGCTCTAATATGATTTTAGAAAAAAGTTCTTTTAGTTTAGCCAAACAAAAATATTCAGATTTATGCGACCTCGGTCATCGGGACTCATGTCATCGTTTAGGAGGAATTCTTGAAAATAACAATCCTCAAGAAGCACGGATCTACTTCACAAAAGGGTGCAATCTTCAAAACGGCATGAGTTGTGTAAGGGCTGCAGAACTGGCAAGTAGTAATATGTCAGCGAATTCCTTTTTAACTAAAGGTTGCCAGGCCGGAAGTTCAATTGCCTGTCAATTGAAGCAACTCAATACGAGTCGTAGCATACTCAAAAAAAATAATAGTACTCGAGGAATTAGATGAAAAAAAATCTTTCTCTCTCATTTGTTCTAACGTGTTTGGTACTGATTATTTTGGGATACAATAATTGCTCTTTTATGTTTAAGACTTTTGGTGGAAGTCGAGAACTTACCGTCGAACATCGTGAAATGGCGCTTCAAATTTTTAGATCCTACGAAGAAAATATAAAAATATATTTTGACATCGTAACTCCGTATCTTCGAAATTCATCAAAAACATTCGGGCGCAATAAAAATATTAGCTTTGATCAATTTGTACTTCAGTTTAATGAGGATATGGAGGAAGTTATTTTTGATTTAGAAAATGATCTTATTTATTATTACGTCGCCGATAGTGAAAACGTCGGAGCCGCCGCCTATGGAGGAACCGCTACAATTAAAGAAGAGGCTTTTGATAACCTTTTGTACTTCCTTCACTTACAAGACCCTGATGGTGGCATTTATGGTATAGATGTCAATCAAGCGATTAAAGACAATTTGTGGGGAGCCCAAATGAAGAGAATATTCTTCGATCTCATACATGAGGTGGATCACACGATAACTCCTCAAGGTCATGCACCATCATTTTCGGCTTCTAACTTAAACTTTGTATCCATGGGGTTGATGGATCGAACGGCACTGCTTGATCATATTTTCAATGGCAAAGATGTTACCTATCATATTGAGCGAGGCCTCATTTTTGATTTAATTAATTTGTGGCATACCACCCTGACATTCAGAGAGAATCGATCTCAAGCGGGATGCGTGGGGGAGGTTGTTGATATATTTAATGAGCGTGTTTATTCTCATTCTCAAGGGCTTGATTGGTACGGTCTGGTGCCTCAACATTATGAGTCCTTAGCGAGTGAAATCTGTCAGGTTCGACTAATTCCACGAGACGCAGATGAGGCAAATTTTTGCTCTCGAACTCAAGAAATTCAAGATGCAATTTTGGGAGAATGGACGTGTGCCGAAATGCGAATTTCTGATTTAGAAAATGATTCATACCTATCTTTATCAAGAAAAGGGATTAATAATTACCAACCAGGTGATTTTGAATATTTTTCTAATGTTGAAAATCTTGTGATGACCGGAAATAATATAGCCGATTTGCCTAATAATGGTTTCAGTGGATTAAGTGCTTTAACACACATGAATTTGAGCTCGAACCCAATCGCGAGAATTAATCAAGGCTCCTTTAATGGTCTTGATAATTTGGAGAGCCTTTTCATGATAGGGACGGAGTTATCTGAAATTCAAGGATATTCCTTGGCCCACTTGAAATCATTAATTGAGCTAAAAATTAACGGTCAAAACCTGGCCCGAGTTCAGTCGGCAAGTTTCGCCGGGTTAAATGAACTACTTGTGTTAGATTTGAGTTATTCGAATATCTCTGACATTGAAACATCTGCATTTTCACATTTGCATAATATTCAAGAGCTTCTATTTCGTCATAATGAACTGAGTGAATTACCCAGTGGTTGGTGGATGGGGATTAACCCAAATATTCAAATAATTGACTTCAGAAATAACAATTTTAGTTTTGACGCTAAAATAGAAATAGGGGAAGATGTTCAAGTACACTTTCCAAACGCTCAGCTCTTAATCTAGTAGCTAACTAACCTAAGATTTTTATAATTATTAAACTTTCTCTTTTATCTAAGGATTTTTTTCTTTAAAATAGGAGGAAATATTCAAGGATCAATCATGACTAAAATTTTAATTTTACTACTTTCATTTTACCTATCAAGCTGCGGTATTCAGTCTATTCCAAAGTCTGTAAACGAAGTAGAAGCTAAATGGGCAGAAGTGTTGAATCAATATAAACGAAGATCAGACTTGATTCCATCTCTTGTGAGCACCGTGAAGGGTTATGCCGCTCATGAAAAAGAAACATTAAGCGCAGTTATTCAAGCAAGAGCAAATGCCACAAAAACTCAAATTAATTTTGATCAGTTAAACGGGGAAACCCTTCAGCAATTTCAAAAAGCTCAAGGGGCATTAAGTTCTG
>JAURQB010000009.1 GCA_030836365.1 Bdellovibrionota bacterium
CGAAAGATCGCGAGGATCTTGTAAGTGCATATTATCAAATTCTAACAGGCGAAAATGAAGAACTCAAAATTAAGGCCGCAAGAGCTTGGTCAGTTTGGGAAGCATCAACCTCAAAACTCACCCAGTCTGCCGATCTCATGGACTCATTTGACGAAGATCACTTTGCTCAGGCATTTGCAAGAATCGAGTGCCATTATTTCACCAATAATGGATTTTTTGAAAATGACAATTGGCTGCTTGAAAATGCCCACAAAATTTCTCATCTTCCCACTTGGATTGTTCACGGCCGCTATGATGTGGTCTGCCCTGTGGAATCTGCTTGGGATCTAAAAAAAGAGCTACCAAATGCAGAGCTATTCATCATGCAAAATTCAGGTCATTCGTTAAGTGAGCCTGAAATCAAAGATAAAATAATTGAAATCACCGACTCGATCGGAGGACAAAAATAATGAATTTAATATCTCCATTTCAATTTCATGAACAAAATGGGCCGATATACATCACAGGGCCTTGCAGCGCTGAAACGAGAGAGCAAGTGCTTGCAACGGCAAAAGCGCTGAAGCAGCAAAACACTTGTTCTTATTTTCGCGCCGGTATCTGGAAGCCTAGAACTAGACCAAACTCATTTGAAGGAGTAGGCGTTGAAGGACTTAAATGGCTACAAGAGGTAAAATCCACCTACAAAATTCCTGTCGCCTGCGAAGTCGCGATGCCGTCTCACGTCGAAGCAACTCTTGAGCACGGAATTGATCTCTTGTGGATAGGCGCGCGAACAACGGCCTCCCCATTCGCCATGCAAGAAATTGCCAACGCGCTTAAAGGTGAAAATATCCCCGTTCTTGTCAAAAACCCTATCAATGCAGAACTATCACTATGGCTTGGCGGGATTGAGCGATTAGAAAAAGCGGGCATTAATCAAATTGGCGCTATTCATCGCGGATTCTCTGGCATTGAACATGGTATCTATCGAAACCTCCCTATGTGGCATGTCCCCATGGAGCTAAAAAGACTTAACCCCGAGCTTCCTGTCATTTGTGACCCTAGTCACATCACCGGTCAACGGGATCTTATTCAAAAAGTTTCTCAATACGCGATGGATTTAAATTTTGATGGACTCATGATTGAAACCCACCCCACTCCAGAGGATGCACTTAGCGATGCTTCTCAACAAGTTACACCCACTAACCTAAAAGAAATTATTAATAACCTCATTATTAAAAATGAGAGCTCTCACTGCAAAACCTATGAGCATCAATTAGAATTTCTACGAGCAAAAATTGATCGCATTGATGATGAATTAATTGAACTTCTCAAAAGTAGAAGTGATGTCTCTAAACAAATTGGCGTTCTCAAAAAAGATGAAAATGTGACTATATTTCAACAAAGCCGAATGGATGAGCTGATGAAGCTTCGCCTCGAGCGGGCAAAATCTCAAGGCCTATCCGAAGAATTGATCGAAAAAATCTTTACCCATATTCACTCTGACTCTGTTAATATTCAAGCGAAGGTTTTTGAAAAAGAAACCAAATAAAATTAAGCTAATAAAGCTCATGTAAAAATATGAAAACTGATTTAAGTTAAATTCGCCCTATAATATTTTAGTCTACTAAGCCCGATAAAAATTTTGGAGGCAGTCATGTCTAAACATTTTATATTTGTATTTATTTTTTCGGCCATTTTTTCAATAACTTTTTCAGAAGATAATCAACACACTTCTTCAGATGAAGTTCCTCAAACCCAGGAGGAACTTGCAAAAAATTACGAAACTTTTTTCAAAACAAATTTTCCCGAAAAGAAATTTAGTATTAGATCATTTCGCAAGTTTGATAAGTATTCTGATAATTTCTATCAAATAATAGGTGAATACAGAGTAAGGAAGGAAAACAACAAACTAACACCAAAATATAAAAAGTTTTATAAAAAAAATACTTCCTTTATGCTTAGATATTTCAAGCATTATCTTTTAGCAAAGATCGATGAACAAGATCCAAATATGCCTGATGAGAAGATTTTAGACCTATGGTACAGAAAAAAGAGTGACGACCTAATTAAAGCACTAGATAGAAGTATATCACAAACCATACGTCCAATAATCGATACACCTGTTATTAGTGATCAAGATTCAAATGATAAACCAACTCTTCCTTCTTCTGAAAGTCATCAACCTATTGATCAAAATGCGTCGGTGGAGTGATTTCCTATTCATTAAATCACTTAGGTTAGAAAAAATCTTTACCCATATTCACTCTGACTCTGTTAATATTCAAGCGAAGGTTTTTGATAAAGAAACTAAATAATATTAAGCAGGATAAAACATAATGGCCTTTAAGATGGTTTCAACAAGAGTCACCAGCATCAGTGAATCTGCAAGTGTCAAACTCGCAGGAGAGATCGCAAACCTGCGCTCACAAGGAAATCGCATCATTGGTCTTCACATCGGCGAGCCTGATTTTTTACCAGCACCTCAAATTGCAAGGGCGATCTCTAAGGCGATGGATGAAGGAAAAGTTCGTTATTCGCAAGTAGCTGGAGAAATTTCTCTTCGAGAAAAAATAGTCACCGAGGAGTCAAAAAACTCTCCCGTTGATTTAAGTATCGATCACATTGTGGTCTCCAATGGTTCTAAACAATCACTCTATAATATTTTTCAAACAATTTGTGACCCAGGTGATGAGATTATTATTCCGGCCCCTTATTGGATAAGCTTTCCCGAGTCGGTAAAGCTTGCTGGCGCGATCCCTAAATTTGTTGACCTTGTTGAGAACCTTCAGCTAGATATCGCACAAATTGAAAAATTAATAGGCCCTAAGACAAAGGGGATTATTATTAATAACCCTTCCAATCCGACAGGTGTCATTTATCAAAAAGATCTCCTTCATCAAATTGGCGAGCTTGCGTTAAAAAATGATTTTTTTATCATCGCGGACGAAGCCTATGATGGTTTGATCTATGAGCGTGATCATTACTCCTCTTTCTTTCATTTAGATGAGAAATTTTTCTCCCATACGATTACAACGAAAACATTCTCAAAAACCTACGCCATGACTGGGCATCGAATTGGCTATACCATCGCCAACAATGAAATTTCACTCGCCCTCACAAAACTTCAAGGCCATTTAACTGGGAACAATTGTACTTTTGTTCAATATGGAGCGATTGAGGCCCTCAATATTTCAAGTAATGAAATTCAGGCGCAATGTGATGAATTTAAACGACGGCGTGATTTTTGTTTTGGTGAAATATCCAAAATTCTTCCTTGTGTGAAACCGAGTGGCGCATTTTATTTATTTCCCAATGTTGAGTCTATTCTTGCTCCACAAGAAACAGCAAAAGAGCTTTGCGAGGATATTCTACAAAAGACTCGAGTTGCCGTATTACCGGGCGATGCATTTGGAAGGCCGGGCTTTATTCGCATTGCCTTCACTGTCTCGATGCAAGACCTAACTGAGGCGATGAACTTATTAACTCATTATTTTAACCAGCGAAAAAGCTCATGAATATCTCACTTGTCGGACACGGCCGTTTAGGAAAACTCATTTCAACATATTTAGGACGAGACTTTGACTTACATATCTTAGAGCAAAATAAGTCGAATGAAGAGTTAGAAAAAATCAGGCAATCGCAAATTATTATTTTCAGTGTGCCGATTTCAGAAATGCCCCCGGCGCTCAAAGAAATTTCACCTTTTATTAGTGAAAATACACTTGTTCTAGATACCTGCTCTGTAAAAGAGTGGCCGATAGAACAGATGAAAAAAATTCTTCCCAAGCATTGTCAAATTCTCGGCACCCACCCAATGTTTGGCCCAGATAGTGTGAAAGATACTCTGTTTGGAACGAAACTTGTTTTATGCCCAGAGCGAATTGCAGAAGATTCACTTCAGTCCATTTCCCATTATTTTCAAAATCATGGCATCAAAATAATTAAAACTACCGCAGAGGAACATGATCGCCAAATGAGCAGCTCATTATTGTTGTCTCATTTTATTGGAAAAGGTCTTTTAGAATTTGGCTCCACTGATCAAGAAATTGACACAAAAGGGTATCGACGTTTGCTCCGTATCTTAGAGACAGTTCAAAATGACTCCGATACATTATTTAGAGATATGTTTAACTACAACCGTTTTGCCAAAGAGACGCTTGATAACTTTATTCTATCCCTTGAGCGAGCAAAAAAAATGATTACTGATTAAGCAAAAGCTTAACGATGCAAGGTCTGCTTGAGAACTTCTTTTTGCAAAGCATGCTCTTGCATTTTTTTTATCTTTCGTCGTAAAAACAGGAGTTCAAAAATAAAAAATACAGCGAAGCATAAATAAAACCCTAATGTTTTAAAAAAGAGCCACTGATCAGTTGAGAGATAAAACACAACATAAAACATCCAAAGGCCATATACACCAAAAAATATACCAGTATGTAATTCTAGAATTTTCAAAATCCATTCCGGTGGGTTTTGATCTGGATTCATTTCTTTCATCATCTCAGCAAATAAACTCTTCCCTCGTATTTGTAAGATAATTAATCCCAGCCCAATCGCGACTCCAGTAATCGCCGGTTGAAGCTTAAACCAACGTCCCTCATCACCAAGTAGAGATAAGCCTCCTAAAAAGAAAATTAAAAAAAAGTTTGCCCAGGATATTTTATGAACGTGCTTTAAAAAAATCTTCTCAATACTAATTTCTAGGACAGACAGCGCCAGCCCACCAATCACGGCGATCTTAATTGGATAGTTTTCCTCAAGATACCAATACGCAATGGCCGGAAGAAAGGAGATGAGAAAGAACTTATTTTTCATATGGCCTCGTGAATGAGTGTTTATCTTTGCTTTTCTTGATGATTTTTATTCTTAATTCATAGATAATAAGCACTATGTTTAGATATTTCATCAAAAAGCCCATCCTATCAATTGGAATTCTCTTTTTCATTATTTTTTTGTTTCAATTAAACAAAAGTGGCTATTTTGAAAAAAGAAGGAAAGTTTTTTCTGCAGCTTCCTGTACAGCAGTCGTTGTCAAGGTGAAAAAGATTGTTAACGAGGACTGGAGTCTTGAGTGTACTGGACACTTTGCTGACCGCACAGATACTTTAGAGGTTAGAATTAAGGTCAATTCTTCAGCTGAGAAGCTAACACCAAGAGCGCTTGCCTATAGAGAAATGGCCAATCATTTATCTTTTCTTGCTAAAAATGCACCAAGCGATAACCTTGAGCGTCTCTCCTGGGTAAAAATTAGTATTCTCATGGAGCAAGGACAGGCTGATGGAGTTGTTAGCGGAATGGCACTCTCTAAAATGAGAACACTAAAAACTCAAGAGGGCTTGATGAATCATCTCCAAAATTCCGTTAGTGTTAAAGACACTTTTTAGTCCATTTAAATTTTCATCAAAGAATTGGTAATCTGCTCCGTTGTATTCAAATTGATAACTGAAAGCGTGAAGATACATTCGTTCCGCTTTTTCTCCTCCATAAAGAGGATCTCCAATAATAGGGTTTCTTTCATGCGAAAGTTGAAGCCGTATTTGATGTCTTTTTCCCTCATCAAGCTTGATGAGAACTAAGCTTCTATCTAGATCAGCGTTATAAATTATTTTCTTTCCTTCCAAATGCGAATTAGGATTGGCTTCATTTGAGACGCGTCCAACTGCCCCTTTTTGGCCAGTGTAACTAATATGATGAGCATAGCTAAAATCATTTTTTATATCCCCCTGAACAACGGCCAGGTAATATTTTTTTGTCTGAAGATGATGGCGAAATTGTTCATAAAAATGTTCATTTTTGGCCAATAAAATTAGACCTGACGTTTCATAATCTAATCGATAGAGAAGTCCTTTTTCATAAGAATCTTTGTTCACAGAAAAAATTCCTGCACTATTTTCACTCTCTCTAACATAAGCGAGCAAATTATTTTTCTCTGAATATTTAAGGGGTAAAGAATGAATTTCTACGGGCTTACTGAGCGCTAAGAGGAAATCATATTCATCAACTTTTTTGACGACAGGGCCATCATATTTTGGAGACACCATGTGGTAATTCATTAAATCAATAGGGATTTTAATTTCATCTTTCGCCTTCAGAGGTTTAGATAAATATGTCTTATTGCCTAATATTTTTTTTTGTCTACTTTTTGAAATACCAAATGAAGATAAAAAGTCACTCAGACAATTCCAATCCTGAAGAACTGATAGAGTAACTATTTTAGTATGCATCCACTTTGTGGCCTGGAGACTCCAAGTCCCTTTTTCGAATCATAATTTCAACTCGTCTAGACGATTCATCATTTTGCTTTTTCGATTGCCCTCTAACACTGACCGCCCGCGAGTCTCCGTAACTAACAACTGTCATTCGTTTATCACTAACGCCTTTTGATTTAAGTGCCTTCATTACGGCCATCGCGCGCATCGAAGAAAGCATATGCGTATCAACTCCCGGTAGGGAAGATTTCTCATTCACGGCACTATGGCCTTTAATAAAAACTACCCAGCTGCGCTCGTTTAGAATTTTTACTAACTTTTCGATAACCTCAATTGAAATTTCTTTTATCGATGTGCCACCTGACTTAAAGTAAATCTTATCTTTTATTTCTACTTTGATTCCCTCTTTTTCCTCAAATACTGTCACATTATCTGCAAGTCCTGTATTTTCTAAATCTTGCTTCATTAAATTAAGTGTCTCCGTCGACTCTCTATTGATTTCATGTTTATTTAGCAGTCCCTCAGTCGTTAAGAACTCAACAGGAAATGGTTTTACAGGAGACTGACTTTCTACCATCGTTGGTTGATTATCAGCCGACCGGCCGAGTTGAACAACTTCTCCTTTTTTCAAAACATTTCCACCAAAAGCATTCCGAATGGAGCCTAAAGCTGCTTCGTATTTCGCACTCTCTGTTTTAGCAAATGAAAGTAATAATACAAAAAATGTAAGAAGAAGCGTTACAAGATCAGAGAATGTGGCCATCCAAGCGGGAAGACCAGGTTTACACTTTTCGCATTTTGGACAATCTTCTGCTACTGCTGCATTCTCGTCGGCCATTTCCTCTCCTCAACTAAATTATGCTGCTGCTTCCTCTTCACTTACTCTTTCAGACGGAGGTAAGAAGGCAGAAAGTTTTTCTTTAATCAATCTTGGGTTTTCTCCCGCGACGATTCCTAACGTGCCGGCGATGATGATATTCATTTTTAAAACTTCCCGACCCGAACGATAGGTGACTTTATTTTTTAACGGTAGCGCAAACGCGTTTGCTAAAACCGCTCCATAAAATGTAGTTAAAAGAGCAACCGCCATCGCTGGCCCAATTGCTGCTTGGTCAGATAAGTTTTGAAGCATGATAACAAGACCAATTAGAGTACCAATCATCCCAAATGCTGGCCCGTCAGCACCAATACCATCAAGCACATCAATTCCTACCGAGTGACGATCTTCAAGTGCATCTATCTCTAGTTGAAGAATACTTTTAATTACTTCTGGTGGACGGTTATCCGCCGCTAACATCATTGCTTTTTTTAGAAACGGATCCTCCACTTCAACTTTTTCAAGCGCGAAAACGGATTCTCGCCTTGCTGTCTCGGCCAGCGTTCCTATTTCCTCTATCGTGATTTTTGGATCAGCAGGAGTGAAAAAGATTGCCTTCATGACGACGCTGACAAGTTTCGAAACGACTTCCATTGGCCACTTGATCATCGTTCCTCCGATAACACCTAGACCAACAACGAGCATCGACGGCACATCAATGAACGAGGTAATATCACCACCGGTCAAAATTGATCCAATAATGGCGACGACAACTAAAACGAGGCCTGCAACTGTTGCAATATCCATATAATCCCCAACAAACGGTTATACATTTTTTAACCTATCGGAATTATATTTCTAAGATTTAAAAATTAGATACTTACAGACAGTGCATAAGGCATAAAATGCCCAATGCAAACAATACGGAATAACTGACTAAAAAACCCTAGCTTTTATTTTTCAAACTGGATGGTCTTTTCCAAATACTCGAGAACTTTTATCCGAAATTCCTTCATTGAGATTTCATTTCCATCAATGAGTAATTCTTTTTTAATAAAGTCTTCTGGAAAGTCAGTTAGCAGAGCAATTTGCTCAAGCGAAATTCCTTCTTCGTCACCTGGTACTTCTGCACTAAAAACTTTATCTAATGATGCATTTTCAATTTTTTCCAAGTTCATTTTATCATCTCCTACGATGGGCCGAAACTCCGTTTTCGGCCGCGCCTATTCCTAAGCATAGAAAAATGATACCGAGCATAAAAAAAGGATGTCAAATAAGCTTTACGATTTGCGACGCATTGTAAGTATTTTTTAGCTTTTGAATACCGTTTTAACAAAGCTCTCTACTTTGTGATTCATTTCCTGAAATTCTTCCTGCCAATGACTTAAAAGAGTGATGCCTCCGCCTGAGCCATATTCAAGAGTTTGTGCATTTAAATCTATTTCTGCAGTTCGAATATTGATTGAACAATCGGCCCGGCCATCAGCGATTAGTAAGGTTGAGCCTGTATAATTTCCTCTTGTTTGGGACTCAAGTCTCTTCAGAATATTGTAGGTACTTTTTTTAGGTGCACCGGTGATGCTTCCTCCAGGAAACAATGATCGAATAATTTTTCCCATACTCACCTGCGTTGAAAGAGAAACAGAAATGACACCCATTTGATGAATAAGACCAGGAACTAAAACCAGCGCTTTTTTTCGAATGACTTTGGATATCGGTTCTTCAATTGAGCTCAGATCATTTCTTAGGAGATCAATGATCATATATAGTTCACCTTGATTCTTTCGATCGTTTTTTAGATCTCTCCATTGCCGGTAAAGCTCAATTTTCTTGTCACGCTTCAGTGTTCCTTTTATTGGAGTCGTGATGCACTCGATTTTTTGCCCTACTTTTTTTAATTGAAATAGGCCTTCTGGAGAATTACTAAAAATAATTTTTTCGAGGTAGGGAATGTAGGAAAAGTGTGCAAATTGTCCTCGATTATTTTTTAAGTTTTCAAATGCCCAAACAAAATCTTGAAGGCTTCCTTTATCAAAAGAGTAGTCAAACCTACTGGTAAAGTTAAATTGATAACTGTTACCATTCATTAGTTCATTAATTCCGTCATCAAAGCACTCTCGATACTTAGATTTTCTTATGGCACTTATTTTTTTAAGGCCTTCAATCTTCCCCTTTTTACCTAATTTTAAGACTTCTTTTTTTGTGTAGATTATCTCAATAGATAGTGGGATTTGGTTTTGATTTATATCACCAAATAAAATGATATCTGATAACTCATAATAAAAATGATGAACTTCATATCGATCACTTTGTTGCTCTAATTTTTTGTTATCAAGCTTTCTTAGGTAGTCATCAATAGAGAAAGGCGTTCGTTCTCCTGTTTGTAAATTTATTCGATGATTCCGAAAGTATAAATAAGCCGTTAATGGAGAAGAAAATTTATAAAGCTTTTTTTGACGCCCATATGGAAAGATTGAAAAAATATTATTCAAGTAATGAGAGTCCATCCTAGGTGCTCTTTTTTATTGATCAGCTTCAGCGCGTGGAGAAAGATTCTCAAAACTCGTATGCGCTCCCACCCAAGCAA
>JAURQB010000177.1 GCA_030836365.1 Bdellovibrionota bacterium
TCATCGACAATAAAAGAAGCCCGAAAAATTTTATCAAACCCACAACAGTGATCAAGGACGGCCTGTCGATGATTAATTTTATTCACACCGAGGACCTTGCCAGGTTTATTATCTTTTTAATGAGCAACTCGGTAAGTCACCGAGTAATAAATCTCAACACAGCTGAAAATTTAACCAAAACAAGTCTTTATCATCGACTGTTTCCTGAGAAGGAAAATCGCCCGTTAATAAAGGAAGAATTTGAGCGCCGTATCTCATCTCTTTACCTAAGCGGTCTTTCTTTCTACCTAAAACATCCAGTTATAATAGAATCGATTAAATAACTTACATTTTTTCATAAAGCCTGTTAGCATTTTTTTAAAATTAAACTCTGTGGAGAAATTTATGGGCGCCTTTTTATTTTCATTAGGACTAGTTTCTGTTTGTTTGTTTATGTTTGGAATCAATTTAGACCTTATGTGGCTAAGACTCATGGCCAAACCATTGCCTATTATCGCTCTTATCATCTGGGTTTCCACTCAAACAAAATCCGCTTATCGAAGCCGCGTTTTAATTGGTCTCACTTTATGCGTTATTGCGGACATGCTTTTAGAATTTAGAAAATCGACATTTTTATACGGCGTCATCTTCTTTTTATTAGGTCATGTGGCTTATATAAGTGGTTTTATTAAAAAGAATGCCAAGCTTAAATTAGAACTTCTTTTTCCTTTCGCCATTTGGGGAGGGGTTATCTTTTTTGTTCTAAAAGATGGATTAGGAAAAATGTATTACCCTATCCTCGCTTACACCCTCGTCATTGTTGTGATGATGTGGCTAGCAGCGGCCTTGGCCGAAACTGGAAAAAACTTAAACTGGATGTCTTATCTTGTTGTTATTGGTGCTGTTTCTTTTGCTTTCGGTGATACGCTCATTGCGTTTGACCGATATTATGAAAAAATCCCAAGCGTTAGATATACTATTTCAACGAGCTATTACATCGCGCAGTTTCTCATTGCTTCTTCAGTTGCGCTTTACGGCAGCAGCTCTAAGCAGAAAATCGACCTTCAAGCCACGGCTTAAGGCGCTCATCAAAAGCAGTATCAAAATCTGCGAGCAAAGTGATAAGAGAATCATTCTTTTTTGTGAGAAGAATTTCAAAAGAATTAGCGATCACCTCTAGTCTGGCAGAATATTCACCTGAATTTTTCTCTACGATACTAAACTTAACATTAGACCTGTAAGGAGAAATCCTTTCAATTCGACAAATAAAATCATAAACGGCACGTTTAATATCATCATTTTCATTAATTAATTTCATTGTGATATTTGGTGTTTGTATAAAAAATGACTCCATCTAAATCTCCTAGTTTCGCCCAATGATCTATTATAGCAAATTTTTTTGATCGGAAAATAGCGTGTAAGGTTTTGTTTACTCAGGTAACGGAGTAAAGCACCTTGTATTAAAGTATGTGGACACAGAATCAAATAAAAACAGACTCCCGTAGTCAGGGATACCCTCTAATGAAGCCGGAAGTTCTCCTAATGTAGCGATATTAAATTCATCAGGAAGACTGCCTGACCATTTAAAAACATAGTAATACTCACCTCCGAGCCCTATAACCTCAGGGCTGCCACTACTATCTAACTCAACTCCATCAAAGTCCCTTGCCACAACGCCTTTTAGTAAAATAGGAACTCTAAGAATATCTTCACTATTGTTATATTTATTAATATCAGATAGGATAAGCGCCCATTCATCAAGCCCCACTTGATCCTTGTCTACATCTGTTAAATTATTTTCATTCAACAAAATTTCTACACTTTGATTTGAGCATGCTAAAAGCGCATCATTGACCCCGAACACTGGATCGTCTGAAATTAGCACTTTATCGATATAAATGTTATTCAAATACTCATAGGCCATATTATCATTTATTGGACCAGTAAAAAATGAGTGAACATTCTTATTTTCATGATCAAAGCCAACATAACGAGTACCAGAATAGTTAATCAACGGAACGACCCTGACATAATAGCGACTTGAGGAGTTGAGTCCATTAATAATACATTGATAATTTCCACTACTTGCCCCACCATTAACAACACAACTTGCGAGCGAAGTATTTGTTGATTTTCGAACAATCAGAGTATCACTATTAACATTTTGAATATTATGATCCACATAAACAAGATACTTCTCAATATCTCCAAACGTAGTATTAAATGTAAACTCATTCCATTGAATCACGGCTGAATCTGCATTTGTCTGTATTCCATAAATAGATCGCTCAATACCTTCATAAAAAGGAACAGGATTTGAATCAGGGGAGAGAATAAAACCCGAAACAGTAAGTCCCATCAATAAGCTTGGAGACTCGTCACCTTGTGGAGTATTCGAAAAATAGTCAATCGCCGCATTTGCAGAATTAATTTCATTATTAATTTCACTGGCACTTGGTAAATAGCGGGCCACAACAATACAAGATTCGTTGTTCATAATACCAAAAGAGCCTCCTCCCTCAGGTTCTTCTTTTAATAATCCTGAAGAGTTAAAACTTTTGAGCATGCATTTTTCTTCCATATAAATTTCTACGCCACCCTGATTTTCATTTGATACCTTAACCATATTGTTGACACCAAAAATAGTTTCAGAGGTCCAGTTATCATTAACGTCCCATACTAAAATAGGTAGTGTTTTTGGATTTTTGATACAAAACTTTTTATAAATCCCATCGCTGATCGTATCAAAAGATCGATCACCAATATCAATATTAATTGCTTTAACCTCTAAATCTACGCCGTCACGATTATAAACTATCGTCCTAACAGGTAAGGGAGAATCTCCACATTCTCCAGTTTCTGCAACTATTTTGTAAGGCTTTATAATTCCATTTTCGAGAATATTTGTATTAAAAGAGATAGACTTATAATCCCGTTGAACCCCATTATTTTCATCTGGGTTTGCAGACTCATAAGCAATAACCAAATCAAACGAAGATGTCACCGAACTCTCAAATGGGGTAAATTCAATTTCAAGTTCACAAGATCCAGCCGAACTTAATCCATCACAATTAATTGAATTGTATGAAACGGCACTTGGTAAAGATTCTAAAAAGCTACCATATTGATCTCTAAAAAGAATTTTAGGTCTCACTAGATACGTATTAGGATTGTAAATTTCTATCGTTTTTTTATCTCTTTGACCTCTTGCTGCCTCAAGGGTGTAAACTTCATCACTTTGTCCTAAATTATTAAAACTAATGTCACCTACTCCAATAGTTGCACATGTTTCGTTAGTAGAGAAACAAAGAGGAGAAGAATTCTCATTTAACTCCTTCGCGCGAAATGTAAATGTTATCTCTCTGGTGGGTAATTCAGCACTATTATTAGGATTTTGGTAATCTTCTATTGTCAAAATTATGCTAAAAAAATATTCGGAGTCTTCATCTCCACCTGGCGAAAATTTCAGTAGGAAATTATCTGTAAGTAAACGTGAAAGGTTACCAATCCTATCAGCTGTCTTGTCTATACCTGAAGGATTAAAGTCACAGCCAAAATTGTTTAAATTTGTGATAAACTCAAGGCTTGGAATAATTCCTTCCGTTTTACTTGCATTAAAGTTCGCTGGGATTGAGTCATCAGATTTCAGCTCACATTTTTTAATCTTCCCTCCATCAAAACCAGATTGTAAAAATTGAAAATTGAAGTATTTTGTCTCATTTTTTGAGGAGCTAAGAAAAATCTCCCATTCTGGATTATCATGAGAAGGGGTAAGAGAAGAACGATGGAAGTCAATATTTTCCTGAAAGATTTCATCTAAAACACCTCTTGATATTCCTGTTTGAGGAGAAGATAAGCTTGGCACATAAGTATCTGGGTACTGCTTTAAAAAAGTGGTAGCATCATCCATATACCGAACACCATACTCATTAAACATAAGTAATGTTGATTCAATTGGAGCTAAATCAGTGATATATATATTTGTCTTTCTTTGGTAAAACATCTTCATATATAAATCATCAGCACCGCCACCTGTGGATAATATTTTCCGTTCCCCAAAAATATTATTACTTCCCAAAATTTCGTACTCACTAGGAATGGGAAAATCGACATCACCATCGAAATAAATAAATGCGGGACTTGCTGTATAAGCATACTTTCTCAAAGGAGGGAGAAATTTTAGCTGATCATCAGATTCGACATTAGGGCTTGATGAAGTTGAAAAAGGTGTTTGTAACATAGTCTCGATTGAGTCAAATTTCGCAACACCATAATCATTAGCAGGGTCTTGAACTGCAATATTTTCATAAATAAGAGGAGAAAAACAGTTTGGGTGCGTAACTTTTGATTTAATTTTAACCCTCATGACACAAGACTCTCCCTCTCTCAATGCAGACCTCTTTGAGCCAACAAGGGGACTTAGGGTATTGATGTCATTGCCTGCGGGTGTTAAAAAACCTTTCTCCTGATAATCGATGGCATCATAACAATCTCTATCAGGGAAAATATTTTCGTCCCCCTCATAATCGCTACTTAGTAAAACAGTATTCGCGAAATCACTGGCCGGAATATCGACAATCTGTAATGCCGATGAAGACCCAGAGCATTCATTAGTATTATTGCGATTAAGATTATCAGACTCACCAAACGCCATATAACTAATGTCATTAGTCCCAACGTTTGTGACGTAAATGTCAAAAAAAGATTCATTTCCATAAACATTCGTTTTATCAACTGCTGAATAAGAAAATGTCTTTAAGTTCCTCCAATGAAGAGTATTAGAAAATTTTAGAACGCCTTTATTAATAAGGGAGGCTGATATTCTTGAGACAGTTCTTTTTCCTTCATAAGGACTACCATCATCATTGAATTCAGCTCCATTCTTGTAATAAACATTAAACTGTTTAAATGGAAAATCTTTTGCATTTAAAGCTAGATTGCCTTGGTGGTCAAAAAATAAAACTGAATTATCAGAGCTTATGGGAAACTGTTTTTTTAAATTTAAATAAAAAGTAATTTCGCAATAGTTTCCGACTGCCAAAAACTCTTTGCAAGTTGTTTTAACATTTTGATAAAATGTTTTTTTGGAGTTATCGAAAAGCGAAATTATATCTTGCTCGACACTTCCATCTTCATTCGCAAAGGGAATGTCTACTCCACTTCCCCCTATAAAATACTGTGAATCTGAAATTTTTGTTAATTGAGCAATTTCCTCCCCAACGTTTTTTACTCTAATGGTAACTTTTTCTCCGAGGTCTGATGCATTTACGAGGCTTAATCTTCCAAATGAATAAAAAGAGTCTGTGGAATGATCAAACTGTCCAAACTTTTGCGAAATTGAATTGTTTTGAGATTCATAATTGGCATCTGATTCAACTGACTCACTTCCTCGCTTCAGCGACGTGATTTTTAATAAGGCCGGTTTTTTGAAGCTATAGGAAATATTCGATAAATAGTTCTGCTTAATTGTTTCTCTATTTTCAAGACGAGAATCATATTCTGCAGTTAAAATCACTCTATTTATATTACCACTTGCGAGCTCCTCAAACTTCGTGGATGGCCAGTAGAGAAGCTGAAAAAAGCACTTCTCTCCAGCACTTCCAACACCTTTTGGCCTCAACAGGCGCCCTATGCATGGTGAGGAATTTTTGTCGTAGATTTTAAAAGGCAACTCTGACAAATCAGCAGAGTTGCCGCCTGTTTTTTGACAGATCAATTCAGTTGTTTCGGGGTCATATTCGTTACATTCGGCAATCATTCTGTTGCCTTGATCATAGAATTTAAATGATTTCAATGCTCCTTCTTTAAAACCATCGTTTTGAACTTCGATAATTTTACTTGAAGATTTAGTTCCCGTGACGATTTGACTGAAAGATAAGGTATTTGTTAGCCCACTAAAAATAAATCTTGCTTCAATGGCAGAACTCGTGAAACCAAAATTAAGCGTCAAGGACCCTTTTCTTCCTTCGTTGTCCCGAACATAATTCATCTTTAAAATACCGTCATAAAATAAACTTGGATCATCTAACAACAAATTACTGTTTGAGTAATTAACTTTTAATTGACAGCTTTCACCGGCCTTAAGTCTCTTTGGGCAGTCATGACTTTCAATAAAAAAACCAGTATCGACCTCTGTTATATTTTCGTTTCCTTCAGCATCAATAACACGCGTTCCATTAATCATCTCAAAATAAATATTTTCTGCAGTTAATCCCCCATTATTAATTATTCTTATGTCTTGGCCCTTTCCTATGACTTCAGCCTTATCCAATACGCCAAAACTGAATATAGAAGAATCACCAACAACCCCAATCGATGCAAACTCACCGACATATGCACGATAAAGTAAATTGATCTTCATTTCATCGATCATGTTTTTATATGATATCTGAATTTTTTGATAAAAATCGCCCCGTCGATCTGGATTAAAGCTAAGAACGATCCCACACTCCTCATTGGGCGCGAGCTCGCTTTGGCAACTCCCTCCCATGCCAGGGTAAATAGATTCATTAAGCTCATTTTGCGCAAAAACCATATCTGCATTAGATTCAAAACTTTTCTCTAATTTAAGGGCAATATCGAAAATATTAAATTTACTATTATTTTTTATCACTATTTTCGTATCAACAATTTCTGAATCAATTAAAAATTCCCCAAGATCTCCATTATTTTCAATGGTGACAGAGGGCATCTCTTCCACTCCTTGAGTCTCAACAACAACTGTATTTTGTTGCTCTTCCGGAAGACATGCCGAAAGAAGAAGTAAGAAAAATAAAAGTTTCACCTTAGTCACTTTCATTTATCTTCACCATACACCGAACACCGACATTATCTTTATACGTCTCTTGACTAAAAATTTGATTACCACGCAAAATAAATGAAAATCGTCCCTCGTCAAAAGTGGAGAAGGGGTCAACGTTTGTTCGATAGAATGCAGCTCCCCCAGAAACAAAATGAAAGAATGCACTACCTGGAACCCCCCAACTATAACTGATAAATTCAGTGTTTGCCGGAATCACTTCACTTACAGTCAGTAGATCATCCTCAGGCCCTTCTCCCGCTCCATCAATATTGATTATTAAAGGTTCTGATAAATTATGTTTTCTTGCTGTAGGAGCTGCTTGAAACACATCATTTACCCCACTATTGCTGGCATCAAAATGTCCTAGATTGTATAAATTCTCTGATATTTCGAAAAGTTGGTTATCACTTGAATTTCGACAACTACCATTTGCACAACTTAAGGGAATCCCCACAACAGGATTAAAATATTTAAAATTACTTGTACTTATAATATCTCTTGACTGAACAAGAGCTTGGGATTTTTTACTATTGTCCGAACTACCAAAGTCGAGAAATGTTCCATCACCATTTCTAAAATCATTCAAAACATTTAAATTAAAATGATCGAAAATAGGGCCAATCATCAACCGGTCATCAAGCCCTAGTAGATAGTCCGCGAGCGGGTTATACATACTTCCATCGCTATTGTAAGTTATTGCGCTATCGTTTGAATGCCCTGATCCAACTATATTACATAGTAATTCTTCATTTAAATCTGAAACTCTGGCATAAATAATATTGCTTTCATCAAATTTTATTTTTACCCCAACCAAATCTCTTGCAGAACTCCATCCTTCATTTCGGTCCTCAAGAGCAGTACTTAAATTATCCACACTATTGGTCTTTCTTTCAGCGTAACCATAACCAAGATTATCTGCACTACTTAAGTCCGAACTATATGAAACTACAGCGCTATTAGGATCAAAAGGTGATTCGGGATCGGTTTTCGTAAACCACATTTTTCTCTTATTTAAGTCACAAAAAATACGATCAGCTGTTCTCTCCATCATATTTCCAACTAAATCTTGCACTCCGAAACGTGAGACACAATACTCAGAATTGTAATTGTGGGAATCCGCACCATTACTGAGATTATCGGCCAATTCTGGATCAAGTTGGGAAGACCCAGAAAAAAAAGTATTTTGAGGTGAATGTTCCTCATTGCCGAATCTCAAAGGCATAACTGATGTAATATAATCACCATCCAAAGCTTTCTCTTGAGATGTTTTTCTCACATCTTCATTTATTAAGTCGCCTTCATCATTAGTACTAACGGAAGTTATTCCTTTATCGACATTACATCCATTAATATGAAACCCATCATCTTCTTCTAACCTTCTTGATTTGCTAGCGTAAGAGCGCGTTTCAAGTAACTCAATTTTTGATTTGTCAAAATTTGCAGGCCAAGCACTATAGGCAATTAACTCCTTTCTTGAAGGAAGTCTTTTTACTTTATCTTCAAAAATTTGAAATACTTGCTCATCATCATCTGGTTGTATAACTGTAGAGATTTGATACTGTTCACATATTTTATTACTTTCCTCTTGTGAAATATTAACAATTGGAGGTGCTTTGGCTGAGTTTGTTGTCATCATACGAATAAGGTTTAAATTGGGGTATACTCTTGAGCTGTTATTTTCAGGAACTGTATAACCATTACTTGAATCATAAAGATCTGAAGACTTAATTTCTGATAGACTTAACTCTCCGAGGTTAATAACATTATTAGCATGATCAAAAAGATCACCTGTTAGGGCGCCATTTAATGAAGAAGATAAAATCTGATTAATAGAAAACCACCTAGGCACTTGTTCTTCTTCATTATTTACATAACTCAAATTAACCCAACAGCCAGACTTTGTTTGGTTTAAGGATCGACCGTTCAAAAGTATTTTATTACCGTCAGCTGTTGTTGGTGCTATAGTGTTATACTCTCCAATTAAATCTGGGTGACTACTAGAAATCGGACCGATATGAGTGGCGGTATTTGTGGTCGCTGAAATCCGATTATATAAAACTGCTCCAAACTCTGAGCGCACCAAATATTCATTTGCAACAGGATAGCCTTCCCCTCCCTCGCCAAAATAAGACTGAAAGTAGTGTCCATCCGTGTTTGGTCCATTTTCGGCGGCTAAGTTTGATGCTGTATAATCCAATCCTCCAAAAGCACCAGGATATGATAATGCCCTTAAGCCATAGCCTTCATTTGAGACACTGGATTTGTCAGCACTAAGTTTAGTCGCCCACGCTCCAATACAATCTCCTTTTCTAAACCGACGCATATCTTCATACAGACTAGTATTATTTAAACGAGTGCTAGATTTAATGGGATATTCATCAAGGGGAGCACTATTAAATTCATCGATATAACTCTTGGCCACACAACCAGTCGTTCCATCATAACTTGATAATTCGTTTGGCATTGAACTCTCAGCAGACCACTGCGTATGATCACCCCTAGTCCAGTTACAACCGAGTTCAAATCGATCAATCAATAAGTCACCACCAATATCGTAAATCGTCTCTTGGCTTGACCAGGGAATTGTGCTGCCTGATGCTCCTAAACCATTATAGGAACAACTATAATGATCACCGACTCCTTTACTAATCTCTCTTGGGTTAGTATCTGTTGATAACTCTAGACACATTGTTCTGTTGATTATCTTTCGGTGTGCGAACGCCATATTAGGTGGAGGTAAAACCACTTTTATGATGTGATCTTCCCCTATAAGAGGAATTGTAACTCCATTAAAAACGACCTCGATTTTATAAAGATATACACGTCCTCGGTCCACCTCTCCATCACTTGGTGAGTAGCGAACAGAATAATCGGTGAAGTTAACAGTCCGGTGCAGCTGTTGATCCTTTCCATTATGAAAATATTTTGGCAAACAAGGATTCATTTCCACAATCTCGCCATCACTATCAAGAAGGCATGGATAAACAAGTCCACTATTTTGTTCTGTTTGCTGAAATGTAGTGTCAATATCAAGATTTGTTTCGGTGAGATCAAGCCATGAAATGCCTAGATCAGTTGAGCGTAAAACACGATAGCCATAACTTCTTTCATTTTTTTGAGCAGTAAATATTTCGGGGTTTATTTCATGGAGCACATCAAAAAAACTTAAATCTTCATACTCCTCTGTTTCTTCATTTAACTTTTTACCAAATACTAAATCTTTCCACTCTAACTGAATAATTCCTTTTTTGCTCCAGTCTTTTTGATCCTCATTGAAGACACCATTAAAAATATTATTCTCAACAGTATTTGGATCTACTACTTCTAAAGGTATACCATTTTTATCTAGTCGCTCCTCTAAGAAATGTCGGGTTACAGAGTATGAATCCTCTCCTAAAGAATTATATTGAGTGCCCCAGCGAGCATCACTTTTTGGACCTAATGAGATAACATTAGTCCACTCGTTAAATGCGACTGAGGGAACTTTAATTTTGCATGAATCAATTCGAGAGTTCGACTCACTAAAGTATATGTTTCCACTTTCTTTCAAGATAGGAATAACCGCCGTAGAGTATCTTTTCGTCGGCATTAAGTTTTTAAAATCATAATGATTTGTTCCCTTCGGAATATCCACATAACAATAATCTTGCTCGCAACTTGTTCCTTCCTCTAACTCTTCAATTACTGCTTTTGCAATTTCGAAGCTAAAAGGTTCCCCATTTTCCGGCTTGATAAATACCCTGTAATGGCTGTAAATGCCCCCAGTAGGTTCCTTATACGAGACTCTTAAACTTAGGGGAATTTTACTACCGAGCTGATCGACACCTTCACTGCAACCAATATTCTTCCCCGGAAACTGCTCAATGCTTGGCTGAAGCCTCTTTAATTGAAAACATTTAATGATCATTTTTTCCCGAGCATCACTCGAAAGAGATCCATCCTCTTCTAGATTGACGGCGGGTATTTCTCCCACCTTTTTAATTGTGGGGTAAATACCTAAGCAATATTCTTTATTTTCCTCATAAGAACTTTCTCCGAGAGTAACTGTAATTGAATCAAACCTTGACCAGTCATTCTTAAAATCTTCAAACTCTTGAGAAGAGTCGGGGTAATCTGTTTTTAACTCCAAATCATCACAATTTTTCCCTTCTCTTGCTACAGCTTCGCCAAACTTAATCGGAACAATTTCCGATAATTCTACATTCTGAATATTTTGAAAACACCAGACGCTTAACTTATCAACATATCCTCTGTTTACATCAATCGCTGGAAAACTTAAATGCACGTCGCCACGGGCCAACTCTGCCCCAGACCTAGCAAATTCAACTTCAGTAATTCCCTCAAAAGAACTAATTGTTGGAAAAGTCGTTGCTGATTTCTCCGTCGAAAAAGCTTTATCCTCACAAACCTCTCCTCCACATACAGCAACTACAACCTGATACTCATTGTAAGATTCCAAATTACTTATTTTTAAATTATTCAGAGATGAGTCAACATTGAAACAACCTTCCCCAACCCCAGAATTATATGGCTCGCAAACGTCGCTTGAAATAAAATCGCAATTTTTAATATTCACGCCACAACCCGCTGGATCAGGGTCAGTGACATTTAATCTTTTTATATAGACTCGATAGTTATTAAATCCACCGGTTCCAGTATTCCAATTAACCTCGATAGAATGAAGAGCATCAAAACCGGAGCTCGTTGTTACATTAATTTCGTTATTAGAAAGTCCATAATCTAGAGAAATATTTCTTGTCGTAGCAGAGACAATTTTATTATTTTGCTCGTAGCGAAAATTTAAACCCGTGCCTTCATTTTGATCAACATAATATCCATAATTAATCGCTCTAACGCGAAAAAGATATTTTGTTCCGGGCCTTAAACCATAAATTACGGTCTCTGAATCATAACTGACTGATGCAGATAATGTAGACGGAATTGTAAATTTACCACCGCTACTTGTGGTGTCCTCTAATCCCGCCACCCCCAATGCACTTTCATTATAGGTAATTTCATAAGCAATAGGGTCATAATCATTTAGACGAAATGTTGAATTTCCCGTTTTGGCAGGAGTCCAAAAAACTCTGATAGAAGTCTCCCCAGGTTTTCCGGCCATGGCCTCCGCGCCGTTGACCCCTGCGAAGTCTGCTGTCATATATGGAAAAGTCGTGGCAAAAAGGGCCTGTCCTTTTCCATAACTTGTTTTTTTATTCGTATCTGATACGGCAACTTCAAATGCATATTTTGTATTAATGTTGAGACCGTCAATTATGTGAATGAAATTATTTGGAGATAATTCTATTAAAGAATCCCCTGAAACGTAGAGTGGCTGTTCTGAATGATTGATATAAATTTCAAATCTTAAATTTTCTGCGAGGGACCCGGCCGGTGCCTTTAACTCTAGCTCAATTTTATCTCCTGCGATAGGAGTTGCCGCAGTCAAGCCAGTATAGTCAGGTCGGTCCACTTCTGCGCTGAAACTCTTAGTTTTTTGAATATTAGTTTGTTCAATTGTGCCAACACAACTGACAAAAATTAAAACAAAAAATAAAAATTTTAAATGCTTAATAAACTCTCCTATCTTTCAATCTCTTCGGATATACCCTTATCTGGGTTAAAAGCTGTTAAGCCGACCGGAAAAGATTTCCAACACTTCAAAAAACATAGTTTTTTCATCCACTTATTATAAATTAAGCACAACAGGAGCTTCAGAGGATAAGATTCCTTTTTTCAGGAGAAAGCAGTAAGCTAAAGTATTGAAAACAAGAATAAGATTCTCCATAAATCTGTAGATTTACCGTGTAATAGAAGATCAATAAATTTTATCAAAAATAGATGGTAAAAAAAGTCGTCAATTGATCAGAATGCAAAATGTAGGATGTTAATTACAATCAAAGTCACTAATAGCGACACCATATTCACTTTGGTTAATCTCTCTGTCCTCAAAAAAGATGACCGTCTGAACTTTAATAGAAAAATTCGCAGTGACATCCCCACCAATTTCGAAGAAATAATTTAATTTAGAGAACTCAGTTAAATTATGATCAACAAAAATTGTATCAACCATGGCCTCGTTCATCAGGACATCTATTCGAAAGTGAGTAAAAACACCTGATGAAGGTTTCCGCCAATTTATTTTTGTAAAACTAGAAGAAATTTGACAACTTCTAACGTTGATAGTCTCAGTCACTGTTTTTAATTGTGGAGTGACAACAAATAAGCTTAAGAAATCGTCCTCGACAGCGCCATCAATTTGAGTATATCTTTTGTATTTAAAATAATAAGACTTTAAGCTTTCCTCTCCCAGAAAACCGAGGATTAAATTTCTCACATCAATACCATCAAAAACCATCTGATCATCTAATGAAAAATTATAGGGCTCCATTGTCAATGGCGACTCTAGTTCACTTTCAAAGCTTTCCGAGGGTGGATTTAAAGCAATCCAATTACCATCACCACCATCAATGTCAAAGTAAACAATGACTTCATCCAACACTCCTGTCAGTAAATCTGGTGGAGTAACTTCCACATATAGCTTTGATAAAGTATTAAATGAATCTCCAAGGCCATACTCTCCAAATCCTAGGAATGTTGCAATATCTGCTTTTGTCTCAATAGATTGAACATTGCTGAGTTGATAGTTTCGACAAGTCTCATCTAAGCAGACGGCCAGAATAAATGAGTAACGATAGTTAACAGTTAAATCCAAAATATTTGCACTATTTTCTGAAAAGTCGAATCGCCGACAAAAAAAGGTAGCTGGGTTCATTTCACAAGAAACTTCACCTGGATTTAAATTAATTAAACTTTCATCTATTAACGAAATTAATTCTGCATCAACGCCTTTATAGTAAATGCGAAAATGATTAAATGCACCTCCCGTTGGAACCCCCCAACTTGCCTTGGCGGAAGTAAGGGCCTCCTGTCCATCCCCTTTCAAAACAGAAAATAATTCAGGATCAAAATCCAAGTCACTTGAATCATTTGTTAACATTGTAATTGAGAGGTATTTATTATTCTCTTCATGCTTGAGTTCACTAAATTTACTCTCATCATAAAACTCGTAATGAATTGCTCTAACCCGAATGAAATAAGTCTCTCCAGGTTGAAGCCCTCCAACAACACCATAATTAGCATTGTCACTAAAGTAGACAACCTTTCGTTCATCATTTGCTAAGTTTTCATTATCGAAATCTGTTAATTGTCTGGATGAACTCAAAACAGTCACCTCATATTTGGAAACGTCTGCAGGTAAAGGTATTAAACCACTTGACTCTCTTTTTGCTGGAGTCCACGTAACTTTGATAAAGTTCATTCCATCAGGGCCAGGCTTGTGAGTAACGCTTTGAACACCATCAAAAGAAGCTGTTCTATTCGGAAATGTTGTTGCACTTCTTTTTTCTTCACTTTGAGACTTTTCACCAGTGATGAGATTAGTTACTTGGACTTCAAAATAATACTCCCTATTGGGAATGAGTCCATCTACCGTGTACATTAAGCGTCCATCAGCACGCGGAACAAGAGAGTTACCGGGAATATAAATGGGAAATTCCGCACCATCGTAATAAATTTGGTATGCAACTTTATCCGACTGAATGTTTTCAATTTCAGGGAAGTAAACTTCAACTTGGTAGTGAGAAATAGGAATTACCTCATCAATCCCCACATAGTCTTCGTAACTAATCGCATCAGCAACAACTTCTGTTGTTTCAAAACGAGTCTCTTCAATCGTTCCCACACAGGAACAAAGAAAAATTGTTGTGATAAATATTAATATAAGCTTCATTAATATAGTTCCTCGATTAACCTTATCGAGAAACCTTTTTAATCTCTTAGTAAAAGATTTTTTTTGAGTAAAACCGGTGACTTAACTAGTAAAACAAAACCTCAAGAAAAGTGTAGAAATGATCACTCTGCTAATTTTTCGACTAAATTTGGGCGAATTTATTTTACCGCAATTCACGCCTTAATATTTTACCGACGTTAGTTTTAGGAAGCTCTGTTTTAAACTCATAATATTTAGGAATCTTATAACCGGTCAGTTGTTGCCGTGAGTACTTAGTAAGCTCTTCTTCGGATAATGCTTCATCTTTTTTCACCACAAAAACTTTCACCGCTTCCCCACTTTTTTCATCAGGCACGCCAATGGCGGCACATTCAAAAACCCCCGGATGAGCACTCACCACATCTTCAATTTCATTGGGATAAACATTGAATCCACTGACAAGGATCATATCCTTTTTTCGATCAACGATCGTTACATATCCGCACTCATCCATCACTCCAATATCACCAGTGCGAAAAAAACCATCATCCGTCATCACACTCGCCGTCTCATCTGGCCTTTGCCAATAACCCTGCATAACTTGCGGGCCCTGAATACATATCTCGCCTCGCTCTCCGACTTCAAGATCAACTCCCGCATCATCTTTAATCGAAACAGTGGTTGAAGAAATCGGAAGGCCGACTGTTCCATTAAACTCTTTGAGACTCAATGGGTTCATACAAGCCGCGGGACTTGTCTCTGTTAATCCATAAGCTTCAATTAAGGGAGCACCTGTTACTTGTTTCCATTTATCGGCGACAGATTTTTGAACGGCCATCCCTCCACCTAAACTAAGTTTTAACGCTGAAAAATCGAGATCACTAAACCCTGGCGCTTCCAACAGTCCATTAAAAAGTGTGTTAACCCCAGTGAACGCCGTAAACTTCCATTTTTTCATTTCTTTTATAAAAGCCGGAAGGTCTCGGGGATTGGTAATAAGGACATTTGTCGCACCAATAGAAGAAAAAGTAAGACAATTCGCTGTTAGTGAAAAGATATGATAAAGCGGAAGTGGTGTAATGATGACTTCACTCCCTTCTTTTAGGCTTCCTTTGATCCATGCTCTCGCTTGCAAAAGATTACTCACAATATTTTTATGAGTGAGAATTGCTCCTTTAGACACACCCGTTGTTCCGCCGGTGTATTGTAAAAATGCAATATCGTCATGAGAAATATCAGGCCTTTTAAACGCGCGATACTGTCCAGTGGCCACAATCTGTTTAAGCGGTAAAGAATTTTTAATTTCATAACGAGGAACAACTTTTTTTACTCGCTTAAGGACAAAATTAATTAGTAAATTTTTAGGAAACTGAAGAAAGTCACCAATCTCCGTTATGATCGCATGTTTAACAGGCGTTTTATCAATTACCTTTTCTAAAATATGAGCAGAGTTCGCAAAAATAACGATTGCCTCTGCCCCACTGTCAATTAGTTGATGTTCAAGCTCTCTGGCCGTGTATAATGGATTAACGTTTACGGCCACCATCCCCGCTTGCAAAATGCCAAACAAACAAATGGGATACTGAAGAATATTAGGCATCATCAAAGCAACTCGGTCACCTTTCTTTAAGCCAAGTTCATTTTGTAAATAGCTCGCAAATTTCAAACCGGCCACTTCAAGTTCTCGGTAAGTAAGAGTTGTGCCGAAATTAGAAAAACTGGGACGATCAGCAAAGCGTTCAAATGTTTGCTCTAAGATATCAGCAATACTTGAATACTCATTTACATCAATTTCTTCGGGAACACCTTTATCATAATGTTTCGTCCAAATTTTTTTCATCAGTATTGTCCTCGTTGTGGATTCTTTTGGCTTGTTATAAAGTAGCTCTAATAAAGTTACACAAGATTTATTTCAGGAGCAAGAAGGTGAAAAAAAATAGTTCTAACCGAGTGCAAAAGGCAACTGAAAATTCCATTGATAAAATAGCTGATTACTCCATTGATAAAATAGCTGATTACTCCATTGAAAAAATATCTGCAGCTGCTGCCATTCTCTCCCTGACTGAAATTGGACTAGGAAGCCTACTACACTCTTTTAAGGTTCCTTTTTCGGGGCATTTTCTTTCTCTAAACCAAGCGCTAATTTTAGGAAAGTCTCAGTTAGCTATTAAAACGCAACAGCACGCGAGATTCGCTCCATCTCAAATTTCTTTAGTCAGCTCTCTTTTAAAGTCTCTTTCGCCCTCAGGAAAAAAGTTAACCCCGATGCTTGCCATTTCTGCTCAAGGATTTCTTTTTAACGTCGGAACAATTATTTTCGGTATTAATCCTTTAGGAATCTGGGTAGGTACAGTACTGCTCGCACTGTGGGGCTTCATTCAACCGATCGGCATTTACATGCTATTATTTGGTGAGAACCTAGTCTATATGGCGAAATACTTTCTTAAAAAGTTTTCCGTTTTTACGGCGCTCACCGCTGATGATATTTGGACTGTCTTGTTGATTATCATTGCCATTAAAATTACACTTGCGACAGTTGTGACCGCGCTTATTTTTCTCCTAGATAAAGAGCATTATTATCAATGGCAAATGAAATTATTAAAGAAGTCTGAAGATAAGAGAAAAAGTATTGAACATCAATTTGAACCGACCGGTCTTAAAGTGGCATCCAAAAAAGCTCTTAAAGACCTCCTTAATCCACTCTTTATTTTTACCTGGATTCTGACGGGAACCTTCTTTTACTTTGCAAAATCAGCCTACGCACCAACCATCTGGGTATTTTGTCGCCCACTGATCATTGGCTATCTTTTATTTTTAGGAATTAGGCTCTTACCATTTGATCAAGTCTATAAATACCTTGATCGTTTAGGCTTCAATAATTTTTCAAAAATTTTGCAAAGTTCTATTGATAAGTTAAAGAAATTATAAGATCATCTTTGCCATGGAAAATGAAAGCAGTTTTATAGAAGGTGAAGATTTTGAAATTACAACGGATGGCAGAGTTGTAATGACCGCAAAATTTTTATCCAAGCGCGGTCGCTGTTGTACTTCAGGCTGTACTAACTGCCCTTACGGATTTACAGAAAATAAAAAAGTTGATCCAACCATCCCTCAAGAGTTTCAAGATAATTGGTCCAGCGATGATACCTGCTCCGTTGAAGACGACGGCCAATTTAAGATGGACTTTGAGTTTCGTGGCTAATAAGCACCTTTTTTTCTTTTCTCGATAATTTTTTAATGCGTGCTTCTTCTTTTTGAGCATGGGATCTGCTCTCAAAAGTATCAATTTCCCAATAGTATTTAGGGGGGTTACCTCGAAAGAACTTTGCCCCTCCCTTTAACTCACCTAAATGCTGTCTAATGCGTCGAGCAATATCAGTTGTCACCCCGGTATAGTAATTTCCGTTTTTCGCCTGAACAATGTACACAATCCAATCCAAAAATTGCTCCAATTAAGTGACGGATAAAAGCCTATCCGCTAGGATAATTGTCACATAATCACTCTATTGGGTAAACCGCCATGAAAAAGAAATTCAACGTTCGCAAAGAAGGTATCGCCAAATTAAAAGGCGAGGCAAAATACATTGATGATTTTAAATTATCAGACGGACTCTACGGCGCAACCGTGCGCTCCCCTGAGGCCCGTGGAATGCTTCGAAAAATTCACTTTTCCCCCAAAATAAATTGGGATGAATTTGTGATCGTGACCGCGAGAGATATTCCTGGAAAAAATTATATCAGTATGATTGAAATGGACTGGCCAGTTCTTGCCAGTGAAAAAATTAATCACAAAGGTGAAGCCATTGCCTTGATTGCCCACCCTGACAAACTTGAAGTCAAACGAGCACTCAATTTTATTAGCTTTGATATTGATCCCCTGCCGGCCGTTTTTACCATTGAAGATTCACTGAACCAAAAAAACATCATCTGGCGAGATAATAATTTATTTAAAGAATATACAATTGAAAAAGGAAACCCTGATCCTGTCTGGGAGGATCCCGCACTTCACATTTTCACGCAACATTACGCCACCGGTGCGCAAGAGCAGCTTTATATTGAAAACAATGGAATGATCGGTGAATACTCGCAGGAGGAAGGTGTTACCATTCGCGGCTCGCTTCAATGCCCTTACTACGTTCACTCTGCACTCTGTCCAATTTTTGATTTACCTGAAGAAAAAGTGCGCATTATTCAGGCGGAAACTGGTGGAGGTTTTGGCGGAAAAGAAGAATTTCCTTCTCTCGTTGCGGCCCATGCAGCACTGCTTGCGATGAAGGCCAAAAAACCGGTAAAGCTTATTTATGATCGCGCCGAAGATATGGCCAACTCGACCAAACGGCACCCCAGTGAATCCATTCACAAAATGGCCATTGATAAGAAAGGAAAAATTAAAGCGTGGGAAATTGATTTTTATTTAGATGGCGGCGCTTATTTTACGTTAAGCTCTGTCGTTCTTAGTCGTGGTTGCATTCACGCTCCAGGCCCGTACTTTTGTGAGAACACCAGAGTAAATGCTAAGGCCGTTGCCACCAACACTTTTCCCCATGGTGCTTTTCGCGGTTTTGGTGCGCCTCAAAGTATTTTTGCCACCGAGAGATTCATGGATTACGTGGCCAAGCAAATGAAGCTTGATCCGATTGAGTTTCGCCTAAGTAATATGATTCAACCTGGTCAAACAACAGCAACCGGACAACTCATTGAAGAAAAAGTTGATTACAAAAAACTCATCGATAAACTTTTACAAAAATCCGATTACGAAAATAAAATAAAAAAATATGAAAAAGAAAATACCCATTCTCATTTAAAACGAGGATTTGGTATTGCCACTTTCATGCATGGAGCGGGTTTTACCGGAAGTGGAGAAGCTTATCTTGCTAGCGTCGTTGGTCTAAGAGGAACCGAAGAAGGCAAAGTTGAAATTCTTGCGAGCTCGGTTGAGATGGGCCAGGGGAAAAACACCATTTTTTCTTCTATCGCCGCAGAGGCATTAGGAGTATCTCCCGATATGATTGTCGTTGCGACCCCTGACACTAAATTTGTTCCCGACAGTGGGCCGACCGTCGCCTCTAGAACCTCAATGGTCGTCGGAAAACTTGTGGAGTCTGCTTGCTTGAGTTTAGTAAAAAAACTTCAAGATGAACAAATGCTAGAGGAAAAATTCTCTCCACAAGAACTCGAAGCCGCCATTAAAAATTACACGAATAGCAGAGGCAACTTAAAAGTATTTTCAAAATATAAACAACCACCCAACATTCATTGGGATGATGAAAAGTATCAAGGTAGTGCTTACGCAACTTATGCCTGGGCCGTCTACATGGCCGAAGTAGAAGTCAACACACTCACCTACGACACGAAAGTACTTAACTTTTACGCTAATCAAGAAATTGGAAATGTCCTTCACCCAACACTTGCAGCGGGACAAATTGAAGGCGGAGTGGCGCAAGCAATTGGCTACGCTATTTATGAAAAAGTTCGCTACCAAGATGGACAAATGATTAATAATCAAATGACCAACTATATTATGCCGACAGCACTTGAGGTACCCGACATACATGTCTTTTTTGAAGAATGGAATCAAGACTACGGCCCTGGTGGCGCGAAAGGAATTGGCGAGCTTCCCATGGACGGCCCAGCACCGGCCGTGATCAATGCCGTGGAAAATGCCACGGGTGTTTCTATTAATCATATTCCGATGCTGCCAGAAGATTTATTTCACGCAATGGAATCTACTCAATCAATGAAAAGGTAAAATTAGTAATGGAAAAAATTAATATTCAATTTGAATTAAATGGAAACACCACCAATGCGACGGCGTATCCAATGGCCAGATTTTTAGACGTCATTCGTGAAGATGCAAATCTTACAGGAACCAAAGAGGGATGCGGCGAGGGCGAATGTGGGGCTTGCTCTATTTTTATGAATGGAAAACTAGTTAACTCCTGCCTCGTTCCCGCAATTCAAGCGAGTCATCAAAAAATTGAAACGGTTGAATCACTTGCAAGTGAAAATGCGCTGTCAAAAATTCAACAATCTTTTCTCGAACATGGGGGTGCTCAGTGTGGCATCTGTACCCCTGGAATGCTCATGGCCGCAACGGAACTTCTCAAAGAAAATTCTGCGCCGACAGATGAAGATATTAGAGAAGCATTGGCCGGAAACCTTTGCAGGTGTACAGGCTACACCAAAATTTTTAAAAGTGTTGTGGAAGCATTAAGAGGTGATCAATGAAATCTTATCTCCCTGAATTTGAACTCACTCAAGTAACAACTCTCCAAGCGGCACTTGAAGCTCTTAATGAACAAACGATTTCACCTATTGCTGGAGGCACGGATTTAATGGTCCTGCTCGATGCGGGAAAACTAGCACCGGGAAGATTTCTCGACATTAATTCGATTGAAGCGCTTAAACAAATTGAAGAAGATGATCAGTTCATTTATATCGGCGCGCTAGCTACATTTACCGACATTAGAACAAACGAACTTTGCCAACGATATTTTCCGATGATGTGTGAGGCCGGCCGGTGGTCAGGTGCAAAAGCAATTCAAAATCGTGGCACGATTGGCGGAAATGTTTGTAATGCTTCACCTGCAGGTGACACTCCTCCGGCACTTTTATGCTACGATGCCCAAATTGAGCTTAGTAGTACCGATGGCATTCGCTGGGTTGAGTATAGTCAATTTCATTTGGATTATAAAAAATTAGAAAAGAAGCCCAACGAGCTTCTCACCAGAATAAAAATTCCAAAAACCACTTTAGATAGAGTTGAGCATTACGAAAAGGTCGGAACACGGCTCGCTCAGGCCATTAGTAAAATTTGCTTTGCTGGTTTAATTGAGTTTGATGAAAATAAAAACCTGAAAAAAGTAAGACTTGCTTGGGGAGCAATGGGGCCTTATGTTTTGCGATCTACCGTAACAGAAGATTTTCTTGTTGGTGTGAAGTTAACAGATGAGAGTATCGCTGGCGCCATAAGTGAATTTAATAAAGAGCTTTCTCCCATCGGCGACATACGCTCCACAGCTGAATATAGAAAAAAAGTGGCCATGAATTTACTTAATCACTTTTTACACCAAGCGAAGGGAAAATAATGGAGTGGATTAAAACAATATCATCACTTTCAGAACAACAACACGTTTTTGCCGTGGCCACCGTCAGTGATGTGGGAGGTTCTGCTCCCAGAGAAGTTGGGGCAAAAATCATCGTCCTACCAGATGGGGAATTTTACCACACGATCGGAGGTGGGGAGCTTGAGCGGCAAGTAATTGAGCAATGTATTACCTGTATGGATGAAAATAAAAATGGTCTATTCAGTTACCCTCTTGGTGCGAAAACGGGGCAATGCTGTGGTGGCGTCGTCGAGGTTTTTATTGAGGTCATTCGAAATACGAA
>JAURQB010000178.1 GCA_030836365.1 Bdellovibrionota bacterium
GGTCCTGCACTCGGTCAGCCTTTTAATTCTAGGATTGGGAGAAAAAGCTCTGAATTTCTCATGTTAGGCAATGTAGATAATAGTGGATGGATTTCTCTTGAAGATGAAGATATTGATAGAAGTAAATTTCATGTAGGAGAGAAATACGAAGGAGATTTACGTGCCATCACACTTGCTCAGGGTGTTATTATTAAAGATATGGCAGTAGGTAGTCATGTATGTGCTATTAGTGTTGATGGAAATTTATTTTGCTGGGGGAAAAATAATTATGGTTCACTTGGGTATACGAAAGAAAATATCTCTGCATATGGCCTAGGTGATCCTGGAGTATATTACTATACTTCTGGTACTCATAGAGATAATAACTTGCTCATCGAGTTTGATTGGCAAGAGTATGTGCCGCCTGTTGGTGGATACCATTTTATTACGAATTTTTATGAATCCGAAAACCCCCTAATAAATGGGGCCCAGCGTTTCCTCAATACCCAGGTGTCAGAAGTAAGTGGACTCCCCATTTTAAATGACTTAGCAAAAGGTTATTACGATGGGAGTAAATGTTATCTTAGAGAATATAATGAGCAGAGTTGTCTTGCTGCGGGCGGAACTTTCGAGAATAAATACTCAAGCACTGATCAAAGAGTTGCCTTTTTTTCTTTAACCACAGAACTTGATTGTGTATCTCATGGAGGTATGTGGGAAAATGGTAGTTGTAAATCATATCCGGTTATTTGTACAAATCCCACAATAAACCAGACAACTTGTGAAAGTGATCATACCGTCATTGATGTAACTGTTACAGATGAAGGTTCTACTTGTGCAATTTATGAAAATAATGAAAGTTCAGAAAGACATACCCGTTGTTTTGGTTATTCTGGTAATGGAGAGCTTGGAATTTATCATAACTACTCAACTTATAACATGAGTGATGATGTCGGTGACTCTGGTTTAGCTAATCGTAGTGGGGCAACGAACGAAAATCTAAAAAATCATTTAATGAGCTGTTATCGCCCATACGCTGCAGGTTTTTGTGAAAAATCTGGAGGGTCATACTTAAGTGGTGATAATGTATCCTCTTTATTTAATGGTTACACCTCCCCTGCCGATTATAGTGAGTATCCAACTCTTTCGGTCAGTTTCTGTCGATATGAGAACACTTATACTGGTATTGAGATTGATGATGAGAAAACTTGTGTTGATAAATCTCATTATATACCACCTTCAAGAGTTGTTGGTCTCTATGGAATGAGCAACATAACTAAATTAGTTGCTGGTAAAGATTTTATTTGTGCTCAAGATGATAATAATACTGATTATCGATGCTGGGGTAATGGTATTTCAGGAGTATTGTACCCTGGCGTTAGTTTCAACATAAACTCAATTGAGTACTTTCAAAATTTTGATGACTATAGCTTTAGTGATGACCTGTCAGATTTTAGAGAATATTATGTTTGTATTGAAAACGAAAATTGCAGCACTAGCAATTCAAATTCTACAACAAGTGACATGGAAGCTAGTGACAGGTTAACTGCAGGTGCTGATGCTATTTGTCTTAACGGGAGCAGCGGTATTCGGTGCATGGGAGCGAATAATTCTGCTATATTTGGATTTCAGAGTGTAATACCAGATAATACATTTTATCCTATTACAATCACCGATGGCAAAGCTGCAAATTTGCTTGATATGGTAGTTAGTCGGTCAACATTGTACTCTTCAAGTAAGGGAAGTATTTATGGTGGTATGATGAACTATTTTTATTCAGATGCGTATATAACATCTGCATGCGGGTATTTCTCTGACGATGTTAATGGTGTGCCCATGATTAAATGTTGGGGAGGAGATGCTAATGAGGTTGTAGGTACAGTATCTCGATTTCATAGCGGTAAATACTTTGGTGAATATACTAAAACAATGATTCTCGAAGATTCATCTACTGTAGATATTGATATTGCTTTAGATAAGAATATTATTGATTTAATGACATATGGGCGCTCCACTTCAGGGAGTGATCGATTTCCATTTCTCCAATCTTCTACTAGAAGCTTTAGTTCCAGTGGTTTAGATGAGGAAGTGGTTGCACCTAGGTTTTTCTCTAAAAACTTAGTCGGAGATAATTACGCTTTTTCACCATTTAGATTAAATTCATCTTATACAAATTACACAGGGTCGGAAAATGTTGGTGATGGTTATCATCATTTAGAAGATGATTTTTACAAAAGTTGGATTGTCGAGTCCCCAATTTATATCCCTTGTGGGCCAGAAGGAGAACTTACGTTTACCTTGAATAATGATAATTATTCCCTCAATGAGTTGGACGGGGTAAATAATCCTATTGGAGGTTCAAATTGTGATATGTTTTATAGGGCAAATGAAATTGTCACTCTTATTAACACTAAACTTGAACAAGATGCAATCACATACTCAAAAGAAGCTGGTAAGTTTTATGTTAAATTAAACGCTGGGACAGTACAACACGATAGCAATGGTGCCGTTGCAACGTGTGATGGGGTGGTGACTTCTAATTTTTCTGATTGTACGGGAGAAGTTAGTACAACAAATGTCTTGTATACACTCGGCTATATTGATGGACAAAGTTTGACGGCGTCTGGGTGGTCTGCTCCTGCTGGCAACGCTTTTAACCTAGTTGAATATGTAGGTTGCTACAATACCTCAAAGCTTGATGAATCTTCTTGTAATGGTGGAACTGATATATGGAACAGCGATGAAAATAAATGTTTTACTACAGAATATTCTACATTTGATACTTGTGTTGCGGAAATTGATCATCAATGGTTTGAAAAACTACATGAAGAGAAGCCTTTTGGCTGTGTCGATGAAAATATTTCGTCTTATGCTGACTGTGATAATACTATTACAACCTCCGGCCGTTGTTTTCAGTTCGGTGTTGAGGTGGCGGGGTCACTTAGTTATGATGATTGTTTGAATGTTACTAATGTTACTGATCAAGCAGGTTGCGAGGCCGTTGGAGGAACGTTTGTCGATAATTCTGGTACTGATCACTGCATAAACGCACCTGGTAAGCGATACTGGGTTCCTGATTATTGGGGATGGCAAGACCGTTCCAATTATAGAAGTCCAGCGAGTATAATTGGTGTATGTCACCGAAGCTACACTAGTAGTGGAGCGGAGCTGAACGCAAACAACTGTGTAAGCGAAGGCTTTAAGTGGTTTGGAGAAATTGGTGCTGCCTGTTACTATGCGTATTGGAGCTCATATGATGTTGATGGGGGGACACTAACAGAAAACGATGCAAAACATAGTTGTCTCGATCATTCACCAATGATCGGCAATGAGTATGAATAAAACGTACAATAAGTTTGGTAATTATTGTTTGGAGTTTACGCGCATCTCTTTGAGGTTAAAGACAAGCGTGTCGCCGTCGACGCTAAAAAACTCGTTTTGAAGTAAATCTAAAATCTTAAGCAGTGGTTTTTTTAGACTAGCGACTTGGGAATCTAATGTGTCAATTCGAAGGGCGATCACATCTTCTTTACTGTGGTATTCGATGAACCCTGTGCCGGAGAGTTTCATCGTGAGGAGGATTTTTAAGTCCGCTCGTAAAATTATTTTTCCCTTATTAATGGAAGCAAATCCGTGAGTCAAAACTGGTCTAGTAAACTTTGGTAAATGATCAATTTTCTCTGCATCATAGAAATTTTGTGCCCACCGGTAAATGATATCTTCTGGCGTTGTCTGATAGATAACGTCTTCTCGCCCGCTAAGAACACCTTTTGGTAACTCGATGGATGATTTTTTTAAACATAAGCTCAAAATTTCTTGAGTAATGTCACGCCCGACGTCTGGAGCACAGGAAATCTTTGCGCCAAAAAAACTAAGTTTGACGGCGGCCAGAGCAACATCAAAATATTCGGAATCAATATTTATATATTCACCTTGGCGAATATTGATATTTGTATTTGAGGCGCTAAATTTTTGTTGCTCGAAAATTTTCTTAAAGCTTTTAAGGTCAAGCTTCATTTTTTGGCCGTTGCCTTCAATGATAAAAAAGTTATCCTTCATGGAAAGATCATAATCAAGATTCTCAAGATCTACATTAACCGGGTCAATCGCAACAAACGCTTTTTTCATCGAAACATCACCGAAACCTTCATCCAGGCGTGCGTTGATATCAGTTAAGTCTAATTGCAGTTTTGAGCTAAAACTTTGTTCTGTCTGGCCAGGAGTTGAAGCGATCACGCTGATAGTAAAACTCATCCCAATGAACATCACAATCGAGCAGATAGATTTTGCTAATTTCATTTAACAATCCTTGTTTGAAGTTACGCTAATATTGGAATATGAATGAACTAACATGTCAACTCGTTGAAATTACATGTAAACAAACTGTAAAAATGCACCTATACGCTAGACAGTGTTAGTTAAACAGCGTTTAGTAAACCTGATGAAAACGCTCGCTTTATGTTTTTCTATTTTCTTTTTATTTTCTTTGAATCCTTCTTTGAGTTTCGCGGAACCTGCACCCACTTCAGAGGTGAGTGAAACAGAATTGGATCAAGAAAAATTTAAAGCGATTGCGGCTAAATTATTTGAAGCGCAAAAACTTCTCACGCCAGAATTTGAATACGCTGGAAACATTTCATTGGGAATGTACTTCATGCGCTATCTTGGTGAGCTCTCACCATTTTCGCTTCAGGCAAACGATATAAGTGAATTGATTATCGCGATTGAAAAACTATATGGTGAGGAGCTCAACCCCACGTTAAAGCATTTGCTCACAAGCATTCAAAAATTAGTTTTCAGGCGTGATGCTAATAAATTTACGACGATTATTAGGACAAAGAATAAACAAGACATCAAAGTCCCTATTGATGTTCAACGGGAAGGACTTGTCAGCTCAATCAATGACTTTTGGATAAAAGATAAGGCCGAGGTCACCCTTCATTTGATAAGAAATGATTACTACCGAAAAAAATACTACCGCATGCTCTCAAAGAAAAAAGAAGTTTTTCAACTTCCCAAAGTTCACCTTGTTTCAGAGCAATATCAAAACGCCCTTAAGTACTACCTGACATTAGAGCACGAAATCCCTCCGCTGGCCGGTAAAGTTTCTGGGATGGGATTTAACCTCTCCTTAAATCGCTGGTTTCCTAAAACGTTAAGAACCCTTAATTTAGATGTTGGTGAAATCGGGAGTTTTCTTGGGTTAAAAGATCTTGAAGGTGGAGCACTGTCACCTTTTTGGCTATCGGGAAAAAAGTGGGGCGTTCACGTTATCTCCACTTTTGATGATTAACTAAATAAATCTCCACTTTAAATGATTGGCCAAGTGAGCGTTATTTTTTTTCGTTTTTTAATTCGATATCAACGCCAAGATTAATATCCCCAGTGATCGTGAAATCATAATCTGGAACTTTATCAATTTTCACTCGGAAAAATAAAAGCAGGTGGCGTTTTTCACTCAAAAGATCGCGCCAGTTTTTGAGATGTATTTCTGGTGTAATATAATTGGAAATGATTTGGCGATCCTTTGTGAAGCTAAAAGCCTTTGTCATATTACTTACATCTAAATCCCAGTAGTCGATGGTTTGATCAGCATCAATATTTTCTATATCTGTACAAAGAGAGAAATCTTGTTGGAGAAAATTAAATTCATCTAGACTTAAAGCGCGAATATGGCCCTCAGCAAATTCGACAAAATCTAGTGAGGCGTCAGGGGCGCTAGAGTTTATTTGAAGATAAATATTTTCAAGAGTAATAGATCTAACGTAATTAAAGTCAATCTTTTCAATTTCGCTAATTTCATAGAGACAGGGCGTAAATGCAAATTTCCCAAGGTCTCCCTCTTCAATCTCCGCATTGGCCATCATTTCGGCAAGTTCTCCGAACACGCCACCAATGACATCGACATCCTCAATATCGCTGAACTGATCTTCTACTTCTAATGGATCAATGGGAACACTTAATTTAAATTTGATTGGCAAAGGCCTAATCGCCACCTCAAGTGATTCTTTCGTTTCACAGGCACAAAGAAAAACAAAGCATATAAGTAAAACCAGCTTTTTCATGCCAATTATTTACCAATCATCAATATTTTTGGCCAGAAGCCTTATAAATGATACTTGGTCATTATTTAATCCTTGTGGATGAATAAAATAACTGGGATATAAAATCATGAACTTAGGCATATTTTTAATCCTATTTTCTTTTTTTCTTTATGCCCCGCTTGGGCAGAGCGCCTATTATGATGTTCTTCCGCAAGGCCGCTTTAATCTTCAATTCAGATTGATCAAAACGAACTCCATCGTCAATAGTTATGATTCATCTGGAGGACTTCGCAGTAATGATGTTCAGTTTAATTTAGATGGCAAGACCATTTATGGGGCCAATGAAATTCTGGATAAATACTTTGATGACTTGTCGAACATTAGCCCCGAAGCATTTGATCGATTTCAAATTGGCTCTTATGAAATAAAACCAAAGGCGAACGTCAATGTGCGCGTCTTTGGATTTGGATATGGGCTTGGAAAAAAGAGTACCGTCTATCTTGGCGTTCCATTCTATCAAGCCGAAGTAAACGTCGCGTTTAATCGGACGAAGGGAAACAACTATGACGAGATTGTTGAAATTGTCGGTGAAGATCAGGTTACAACGGTCACTCAAATTACGCGCGGATTACCTGATATTACAAAAGGAATTATCCAAACGGTGTTGGTCGATTATTTTGGCGTGCGGCCAATTGGTACGTGGCGTGCTGAAGGGCCGGGTGATATTGAAGCAGGTATTATGCATCAAATTTACTCGTCTCAATCGGGAGGTGCTCTTTTTAAGTTTGGTGTCATTCTTCCGACGGGGAAAATTGAAAACCCCGATATTTTACAGGACATTAGTTTCGGTGATGGACAAGTCGATACTTTTATCGAAGCAGGTTTTGGTCTAGAGTTATATCCTCAGTTAGAGTTTAATAGTAGTACGCGTTTTACCTATCAATTTGACTCTCAAAAAAGTAGACGAGTGCCGGACATCACGGGGACTTCTTTGGGGGTGGATAAAGTTCAAGTCACCGAGAAACTGGGCAACAAAATTGATATCTATTCAAATTTAACTTACAGCATTTTTAATTTATTTAGGCTTGAATTAGGGCATCACTATCATCTTCAAGGAGCGACAAAATATCGCGGCAGCTCTTCATCTTTATTTAACTCTTCGAGTTTTCGGCAGGTGACCTCTCATGCGGGGGAAATAAAATTCGTTTTTACCTCGGTAAAAAGATATCTTAAAAATGGTCAGTTCTTCTTGCCGTTTGAGTTGAGTGCTTCTTATTTTAAGACCTTAAAAGGTGAAAATATTCAAGCTGTTAATCGAACGACGTTTCAACTTAGTACCTTCTTTTAACCACTTGAATCCTCTATTGACATAGGATGCTGGCAGTTTTTTTAATCCTAATTTTTTCCGTTGAGATGCCCAAAGTTTCAACACGATCTATTTAGCTGAAATTATTTAATTTTTGGCCCTTGATAAAAAGATGCTTTTTTACCGATAGCCCTAATGTTAAAGGGCGTAAAATAGGGACAAAGGAAATTAAATGAGTTTGTCAGGTCCATTTAAGTTGCTAATTATTTTCTTGGTTTTATCTGGGTGTATACAGGTGGAAACAGGAACGCCCAAAGATGATGAAGAGGGAGGGCAAACCTCAAGTGAGGTTAATGACGAAGCTGCACAAAATAGTAACCAGTTGGCATCAAGCTTGCCTGGGGAAACCGTCAACCTCATTCCGCATGTCGTTTTTCAAGTATTAAATCCAGCTAGTAAAAATTTAGATGGTATTTTCGTCGATCTGGCCAGTGGAGAAAACGTAAAAACATTTTCTACTATTAGCGCCAGACTCGCGAGCAATACGCCTTTACTTGTTAAGCTCCCGACAAATATCATCGACAACTCAATTTATGTTTTTCTTAAAGGGCCTTCAGGAACAGTGAGAGAAAAACACTTTATCCCTCAGGTTAATTGCGGACAAGATAGTGATGCCGATTGTAACAAAGTGATTGTTAGCATAGGCGCGGCCAAATATCAGGAGCTTAAATAATGAACTGGTTTTTGGCGAGACTTCTCATTTTTACCGGCATTTTTAACGTGGCGACCCTTCAGCGCGCTCAAACCGAAACCTTATTTTCTTTTGTCGAATCAACTCGTTTAATGGGGAGAAACCCAACTTATGATAATACGGATTACTCCTTGTTCGCTCTCGGAATTGAATTAAGTGTTAATCAGCCCGCTGCTAATCTCGTGGATGGAATAATAGGTGAAATTAATGGAGAGTTGTGCCAAAGCAGTGAGTCTATCAGTGCGAAGTTTGAAATGCCTTGTAATGGACATTTGTTGATATCCTCTCCCAGCGATGAGGGTTATATCAATGGACACTTTTACCGGGGCGAGAGAATAAGTATTGCAGACAATTTTTGTGATTCTTTTTTTGTCTCTGATGAGAGTGATCTCCTTTCAAGTAATAGTGGTTTAAGTTATGGAATCAGTTTAAGTTGTGATGCTGGCCGTCCATTTCCAATTCCTGAAACAAATGGTGGTTATATTTTCAATGTAGAAAAACTCTTTAAGTTTATCTACCAAGACCCTAACACCGGAATCACTCACGTCCTTAACAATCGAAAAGAAGGAGCACCACCATTTTTAGCTAAAATGCCATTGAACCTGCCAATGGTTAAAGGGGACTTGTTTAGTTTTCTTGGTGTCGGGTGTGAGTCCCTTCGGGATTGTAAAGATAAACTGCTAACTAAAGTTTTAAAGATCGTCACTAATCCAACGGCAATCGCGCGTTTGAATGATAAAAACGTCATAGAAAAAGTCGATCCTGTAAAAGAATCAGTTCAGGAGCTTTGCCTTAAAAAAGATGGTTGTCAAAAGCTTGATGTCGCTGATGGAAAGATGTTATCTCCATTTAAAAAAATAATTTTTAAAAACAAGATGATTACAATCGAACGGGATCAATGCTTACTGATCTTCAAACACAATGTTTACCAAAAAGGACCTATTGTATTTCAGGGAAAAAATTACTTAGTGAAGAGTCAAGCGATGGAAGCATAAAATACATGTGTTGCCCTAATGACTTGTTTTACAACGAAATCACTGACCAGTGTGCGTGCGTAAAAAAGGTAAAAACGTTTAAAGAAGAAGTTCCACTGCCTGCTAGTGTCAGAGAAAAAAATGAGAGAGAAGCGGGTGTAATTAGTTCAGATAACTTAGTGGCGCCTATATTAACCATTAATGGGGATGACGCTGATACCAGCGGTGCGGCCACTGGATTTGATATTAAAGTAACTTTATTAAAAGAATACGATGAGGCGTTGCTTCCAGACATTAAAATTTATTTTTCAAAGAAAGGTAATTCATGCCACTCGTCGGCAACCCATGTTGTAAAAACAAAAGTAACCGGGGGGTTGCTTACAGTTCCTTTTCTGAGTGAACTGGATGAGCGAACCTGGTTTGTTTCTGCTGAGCTTGTTATGGGTAAAGAAACTTCTGTATGTAGTGATTTGCTAACTTATACAGTAGTGCCTGAAGGAACAGATACAGGATCAGGAACAAATCCCGGAAATGGAAATGGAAATGGAAATGGCGGAACTACGACACTAACTCTACCAACGGATTTAGCTTTATCCATCTCGGGAGGAGATGCGAGTGTGGTTGACCTTGCGGCCACAGGAACTTTTACGGCAAGTGATTTTACAATAAATTTTTATGATATTAGTTGTGTGAAAAATCGCACCGGAGTGACGCCTTTAGGTTCGACTGGTAGAGATTCACAGGAGCACTTGTTAAGTGAAGGGACGCACACATTTTCTGTGGACGTGATTATTGCAGAGACGGGAGAAAAGGTGTGCGCGGAAAGTTCTTACACGTACACTGCGCCAGAACCGCCGGCCGAAAAGCCAAGTGCTCCGACCTTGATTGTAAAAGCTAATTCCGAAGGAAGTGTTGCCGGGTCAGGTTTGAGTTTTTCCGGTGATGCCAAAGCGATTATTGTTGAAATTAGTGGACTGGATAATGGAACAGTTGAAAAATTTTATGAAAGCGTTGATTGTTCAGGTAGTCCTTCTTCACAAAGAGAGTTCAGTTTTACTCAGTCGGGAACTGCTAAATACTCCGCACTTGCGGTTGATGAAAATGATCCTTCAAATGTTTCTGATTGTGTGAATGTATCCTATGCGTATACAAAACCAGTTGTGAAGCCAAACGCTCCAACACTTACAATAGTGAAAGTTAATTCCAGTTCGGGAAGTGTTACTGGTTCCGGGGCGAGTTATTCTGGTGATGCCGAGGCGATTAGTGTCAAGATTAGTGGGTTGGATAATGGAGCTGTCGAAAAATTTTATGAAAGCGCTGATTGTTCAGGTAGTCCTTCTTCACAAAGAGAGTTCAGTTTTACTCAGTCGGGAACTGCTGAATACTCCGCACTTGCGGTTGATGGAATCGATTCTTCAAATGTCTCTGATTGTGTGAATGTATCCTATGCGTATACAAAACCAGTTCCGGCAGGGCAATCGTTGTCGCCATCATTGTCGGTGGTGTCGGTGTCGCAAGTGGAGCCATTTTCTCCAAGTAGTAATGTGATGGTGTCGGTGTCAGGCTTAGTGGTGGGCGCGGACTATGAAGTGTTTGCGGGAAATAGTTGTAGTGGAAATGTTTTAAGTAGTGCAGTGGCGTCAGGCACGAGTGTGACGCAA
>JAURQB010000179.1 GCA_030836365.1 Bdellovibrionota bacterium
TATTTAAAACCCCGTGTTCAATTTTTAATAGCTGATCAGATACTTTACTCACAAAATCTAAATCATGGCTAATCATGATCATCGTCGAGTTATTGTTTTTGAAGTTATTATTAATGAATTCTAAAAGTCGATCTTTCGTTTTTATATCTAGATAAATTGTCGGCTCATCCAGTAAATAAACTTTAGCCGGCTTAATTAACGCACGTGCAATCATCACAAGCTGTTTTTGGCCATCACTCAGCATAGACATGGGAAGATCTAAAAGATGCCTCATTGAAAAAAAGTCCACAAAATCAACAAATCTTTCATTTGTATCAATTTTTCCTATAAGTTTTCCTAGGGAAAATTCAAAAACTTCTCTAACTTTGATCGACAAATCAAGCTCACCTCGAGAAAAGAGAATCGAGAAGTATCTAGAACGCTGATCTAAGCCCCATAAGTCAATTGAAGTTTTTTCGAGCGACATTGTGCCACTAAGAGGACATAAAAACCCAGTTAACGTTTTCATCAGAGTTGTCTTGCCGACACCATTATCTCCAAGAATTGAATATACTTTGGATGCCTCAAAATTGTAATTTATCCGGCTAATAAGCACATTGTAGCTGTACCCTACATCTAAATTCTTCACTTCAAACATATTGGCCCCTTTGACCTCTTTTACTTGTGTTAACAAGTAAAATAAGAACAAAAGGTGTTCCAACTAAACCAAGAAGTGCATTAACAGGGATATTCATCCCAGCAAAATACCCACTAGAGAAAATTGTCACCACTAAACAAAGCCCAGCTCCAATTAGAAAGGAACCAGGAATTAACACTCGATGATTACTTGTTGAAAATATCATACGAGTTAAATGAGGTCCCATCAGACCAATAAAAATAACAGGTCCGCAATAAACACTGATCAATCCCGAAATGACTCCAACCGTTGGAATAATTATTTTTCTCAAAAGAGAAAGTTCAATACCCGACTCTCTTGCGTAGTCATCACCCAGGAGACAAATATTTAAAGAATCTGATCGAATGAATAAATTCATTACCAAGGAGATGATGATCAATAAAACAATAACAGACTCACTGCCACTCATCCGATCAAAGCTCCCAAGAGACCAAAGAAAAAAATGCTTTAACTCATCAGCAGAAGAAAAAGAAAGAATCAGATTAATAATTCCTGTAATAAAGAAGCTAATAACGATACCAAAAATTATAATATAAATTGAACCTCTAAACTTTGAGGAGATATATATCATCATGAGCAAAATACTCAATGCTCCCAATAAACCAAAAATAATTATACTAGAATCATGTAGTAGAGTAATTCCTGAAAAAAATGAACTCAATCCGAGCACATAAATCGCAACACCTAAAGAGGTTCCGGAGTGAACCCCTAGAAGAAATGGGTCTGCTAATTGGTTTTTGAACCAAGTTTGCAAAATCAATCCGCTAACAGCAAGTCCACCACCGGCTGCAATTGCCGTAACCATTCGTGGGAATCGAATATTCCACACAATATTTTTTGATAAAGATAGAGAACTTTTATCAAAAATCTCCCCGATATTTACACTAACGGCACCCGTAAAGATTACAAGAATCATTAACACCAATAGTGAAAACATTGTGACAATAAACTTTGACTGAGTACTCATTACCTAAGAACCTTGTACCATCGAGCTAATTTTGGATCAGCCCCGGCAGATGTACTAAAGACCTGAATCAAATCAAATAAAAGTAGATCAGGTCTCATCATGGCAACATCCCAAAATTCAGCACCGCCATTTTTATTTATCCTCTTTCCATATGTTGAAATACTAAATTCAGATGATTTAACTAAAATGTTTAAAAAATTGGATTCTTTTTTTAAATTATCGATTGAAGAATAGGCGACCTGCGGAAGCCAATGATCTACGTTTTTAACCTTGCTAAGCACTTTTTCAGCACTTACATTCAAAAAAGGTGTACCTGACAAAACATCTACCCCTCCAGCATCACTAACAACTTGAAAAAAATCACTTTGAGGGTTTACTCTCCTCCATGCCCCTGATGGTGCCAGGCTCCCCAGTAAGATATTTCTCTTATTTTGAACAAGATTTTTATATTTTTGATAGTTTTTCACAATTTTAAGAAATAAATCTTTCGCTTGGTTAAACTGCCCTAAAAAAGCACCAAGAATTAGTCTTTGTTCGGCCCGCCCAAGCGGATGCTGTTGTTCATAGTCATTGATAAATACAACTGGCACACCTAATTTCTCAACCTTCTCGTAAAAGCCCGTCAAAACAGGTGAGTAGTAACCAATAAATATATCTGGTTTTAATGCAATAATGGTTTCAGGGTTAGGATTATGACCTAAGTCGATCGCACTTTCTAGCTTGCCTCTAACATTAAAAATAAATTTTTTCTCACCGATACCGACTATATTTTGAGCTAAGTTCAACTCTCGAAAAACTTCAAGAAGAGTTGAAGACATTAAAATTATTCGGTTTGATTTTTTTATATTAATTACACTAGCACAAACGTCGCCTGGGGCATTCGGGCCTCTTGAATACCAACGACCTTCAAGCTCCCAGTAAAAATTTCGACCTTTATAAAATATATTAAAGTTTTTTGCGTATTGGTTTTTATATTGTAAGTATCCTAATTTTCTTAGCTGATTTTGACATTGTTCTTTTTTGGCCGACGGCAAACAAGAAAAGCTAATCAGTAAAAAAAATAAAGTACTTAATATTTTCACTTTTAGTTCATATTTGGGTCCATCGCGTCTCTAACTCCCTCACCAATTAGGTTTAACAAGGTAAGCGTCAGAAAGAGGCAAATTGATGGATAAATGGCCAACCAAGGGGCAATTGTATAATTCTTTTGAGCTTGAGCAAGAAGCTCCCCCCAAGACGGTGTTGGAACCTCTAAACCAAAGCCCAGATAATCTAAGCCAGCGAGACCAGAGATGCCCGCAGCAATTGCAAATGGGGTAAAAGTAATAAGTGGAGTTAAAGAATTTGGGAGTATGTGTTTAAAAAGAATAGAGGCTTCACTTGCGCCCATTGATTTAGCTGCTTCCACAAATTCTCTTTTCCTATTCTTAAGAAACTCAGCTCTGACATAATAACTTGTTGGAATCCATGCAAAAACACTTGAAATAACGACAAGCCAAAAAAGATTCGGCGTAAAAATAGAAATTAAAATAATGAGTAAAAAGAATTGTGGAACCGTACTGAGAATTTCAACTATTCGCTGAGAAATAAAATCAAGTTTTCCTCCGTAATAGCCCATAATAGCCCCTATAA
>JAURQB010000010.1 GCA_030836365.1 Bdellovibrionota bacterium
CTAAAAAATATTTAGAAGAGGCTTACATACTTAAAAATGAAGTTCATAAAGGTTTCTTTGACAATTATGATCGACTACTTTATCAAGGATTAACTAATATTTACACACATTTTGAGTTATATGATTCCAAAGTAAACGTTTTAAATAAATTGCTTGAAATGGATAGTGTTAGTATTTCAAATTATAAATATGTAGAACCTTCATTCATTATTAAATTCGAGACTCCTGCACTACTTAAGTCGAAGGAGGAAACGATTGAAAAGCTCCAATTGAAAAATAGAACTTCTGCCTCTTTAATCATTGTCTCTATTTTGGTAATTGTTGCGTCCAGTCTATTAGCGTGGAACTATTACAGGCAAAAGGTTGTTTACCGACGTCGCTACGAGAGATTAATGAAATCTGAGGTTATGGCCAAAAACGCAATGGAAAATGAATCTGAGGAAACCAACAAGGCCTCGCAGTTATCACAAGAAATAATTGATGATCTTTTAAGAAAGCTTGAAAAGTTTGAGAGAAACAATGACTACTTGAATTCTAATATTAGTTTAATGGCCCTAGCGAAAAAATTTAACACAAATTCAAGTTATTTATCAAGAGTATTAAACTCAAGTAAATCAATTAATTTTTCACAGTATTTGAATGATCTTAGAATTGATTATGCGGTGAATCAAATGAAAAATGACGCAGTATTTCGAAAGTATACAATTGAGGCCATTGCTACAGAGTGCGGATATAATAATTCAGCCTCATTCTCAAGATCATTCTATAAAAAGACAGGATTGCATCCGTCCTATTTCATCAATGAAATAATTAAGGATCAAAAGGCCTTATAGAAATTAATTCTATGCTGTCTTTTTTAATTTTATAGCGGAATTCAAATGAACCTTTTTCTTCAAGATTAATCTCTATAGCGTAAATTTTGGGTGAATCATTCGAGGTTTCACTTGAACTGAAGTTCACTTCGCCGCTATCTAATGTTGATTGAAGGTCCAATGAATCAATGTTATAACGCATTAGCTCTATTTCCAAATCTTTAGACTTTTGTAATGGCTTGCTTTTTAAAAACTTGAGTGTTCTAGCGTTTGGGCCATAGTCACAAGATGTTTTTTTCCCAGAAAGAAAAAACATAAGAATAATAATCCCAAGGCCTACACCACCTAAATAATAGAAAAGTCTTTTTATAAAACTCACAGACGATTACAGGATCAAAAGGTTAATGTCTCTTGATGGCATATCAAACCAATTGGATATAGTCCTGTTCGTTAATATCCCTTTGTACATATAGGTTCCAGAACGCAATCCGAAATTAAAGCGAATAGATTGATCAATGCCACCATGATTGCCGATATTCATTAAAAATGGAGCCAATATATTACTTATCGCTAAGGATGCAGTTCTTGAGTACCTCGCAGAAATATTTGGAACCCCGTAATGAATTACCTCATGAACTACAAAAGTTGGGTCTTCATGGGTCGTAAGTCTCGAGGTTTCAATACAACCTCCCGAATCAATACTTACATCAACGATCACGGATCCTTTTTTCATAAACTCAACAAGCTCTTCAGAGACAACTAACGGCGTTCTGTCAGTACCTTTAAGCGCACCGATTATTACATTGCATCGTCTGATTGCTTTCAATAATGATTTTGGCTGAATTGTAGAGGTGTGAATATTTTCGTTTAAACGTGATTGTAATTTGCGTAAACGATTTATTGAAGGGTCGAAAACTTTTACTTTGGCACCCAAGCCGATAGCCGTTTTGGCAGCGTAATAACCAACGGTGCCGGCTCCAATTATGACAACCTCGGTAGGGGCTACTCCGGCAATATTGCCGAGCAAAAGCCCTGTGCTTGACTCATGTTGACTCAAAAGTTCAGAGGCAATAACAATAGACGAAGTGCCCGCTAATTCACTTAGCGTTTGAAGTATAGGGTAGTCGCCATCTTGCTCTTTAACATATTCAAAAGCAATAGCACTAATTTTTTTCTTCTGCAGTAATTCAAAAAAAGCCTTACTCTGACTTTTTATTTGAAGTGCTGAAATTAAAACAGAATTCGGCTTTAACCATTGCGCCTCGTCAATTGTAGGCGGTTCAACCTTTAAGACTATTGGAGACTCAAAAACTTTTTGTGTATTAGGGGTGATTTGCGCCCCAGCTTCAGAATAGTCATGATCGGTAAACCCTGCGCTGATTCCGGCATTGGATTCTATTAATACAGAATGCCCATCCTTAACTAAATCAGAAACTGAGTCTGGTGTAAGCGCAATACGTGTTTCTTGAAGATGACGTTCTTTAGGTATTCCAATAACAAGCTTGTTGCTTTCACGAGAAACATCTAGCATTTCTTCTTGAGGCAAAAGCTCGTGGGCATAAAAAGGCGAAGATTTGTTCAATCCAAAGTCAATTAATGAAATAAATCCTTAATCTGTTGCCAGGTATTTTTTTCTTGTGACAATTCTTGTTCGAACGAGGTCAAGTCATCATTTCTCATTCTATTAAAAATCTTAGCTCTTATTAAATATACCGACGGAACCAGCACCAACATAAGAGGGATCAAATAAAATAGCTCTAATGAATCTAAATTATTACTTTCATTTACAACACCCCACAACTGGAAAGCATACATTGCTATAGGTACAAGTATGATCCAATGCCACCAGTGTTTGCATGTGAAAAACCATAATAACAACAAAAATAATGGTATGGCTTTTCCAACAAAATACCAAGCAAAGGATATCCAGGAAGGAAAAGAGGTTTCAAATGAAAA